>JALWTZ010000083.1 GCA_026993285.1 Lysobacterales bacterium
GAGCCGCTGATCGTGCCCATCGCCCTGCCCATGATTGCCGGGCCATCCACCCTGGCTACCCTGATGGTGATGGTGAAATCCTGGCCGGAGAAACAACTCTCCCTACTGGCTGCCCTACTGATCGCCTGGGGCTTTACCACCGTGGTCTTGCTGGTGGCCCCCATGCTCTACCGTATTCTGCGTGACCGGGGCCTGGCCGCGCTGGAACGGCTGATGGGCATGCTGCTGCTCATCATGGCCGTGCAGATGTTCATCAACGGCTTGCGCGAGCTGGCCCCCACCTTCCACGGCTGAGGCCAGGCCGCGCTAGCCAAACAGATTGGGGTCGTAGGGGTCTTCCTCACCAATGGATGGGTCGAACTCGTCCGGCAAATCGGCCTTGGTCCCCTCCTCCATGCGGATCTTCACCGCCAGGCCGTCCGGGGAATCGGCATTCTTCAGGGCTTCTTCCATCTCGATCTTGCCGCTCATGTACAGTTCCATCAGGGAACGGTCGAAGGTGAGCATGCCGGCATCCAGGGATTTGTCCATGGCGTCCTTGATGTCGTTGATCTGCCCCTTGCGAATCATGTCCTTGATCAGTGGCGTGGTGACCAGAATCTCACAGGCAGGAATGCGCTTGCCGTTCTTGTCCAGCACCAGCCGCTGGGAAATCACCGCGTTGAGGTTGAGGGAAAGGTCCATCAACAGCTGCTTGTGGGCCGATTCCGGGAAGAAATTGAGAATGCGCCCCAGGGTTTGATCCGCGTTGTTGGAATGCAGGGTAGCCAGGCAGAGATGCCCGGTTTCCGCATAGGCAATGGCCGCCTGCATGGTTTCCCGGTCACGGATCTCGCCGATGAGAATCACATCCGGCGCCTCGCGCATGGCATTTTTCAGCGCATTGGCGTAACTGAGGGTATCAATACCCACTTCCCGCTGATTGACGATGGACTGCTTGTGGTTGTGCAGGAATTCGATGGGGTCCTCAATGGTGAGGATATGGCCGGTGGCATTGCTGTTGCGGTGGTCGATCATGGCCGCCAGGGTGGTGGACTTGCCGGAACCGGTGGCGCCCACCACCAGAATCAGACCACGCTTGACCATCACCAGCTCTTTCAACAACGGTGGCAGGCGCAAACTTTCCACATTGGGAATCTCGCTCTTGATATGGCGGATCACCATGCCCACCTCGCCACGTTGCTTGAACACATTCACCCGGAAACGGCCAGCGCCCTTGACCGAAATGGCCAGGTTCTGTTCCAGTTCCTGTTCAAACTCCGGCACCTGCCCCTCATCCATCAGGGAATAGGCGATCTTCTTGATCATCCCCGGCGGCAGACCCGTGCTGCCCAGCGGATGCAGCTTGCCTTCCACCTTGATGTTCACCGGCGCACCTGTGCTGAGGAACATGTCCGAAGCATCCTTTTGCACCATCAGCTTGAGAAAATAGGAAAGATCCATGGCGTCCCCTCGGAAAATACTGCGCTGGTATCTGCAAGTTTACACGCACAACCAGCAAAAATGCAGCCGACTACACCCGCGAATCACGCCTATCGCTTGAAAAAGCGCCGCATGCTCTCCAAAATACCCGCTGCCCAATCATCCCGAGTAGCGCATGAAACCGATCTTCCTGTCTGGCAGCCTCCTTCTGCTGGTCGCATGTACGCCCACGCGCCCGACCACACCCCAGGACACACAGGTACGCGCTCTGCTGGAACAGGCGCGACAGGCGCAGGCGGAAACGCTTGCACCCATCGAATACCGCTTTGCAGAAAAGAAACTGGGCCTCTGGCAGCAAGCGATGGAGGAACGCGACCGTGCCCGCGCGGCCCTGCTGCTGGAACAGGCGGCGCTGGATGCACATCTGGCCCTGACCAAATCCAGAGCCGCGCGAGCGGTACAGCAAATGAATCAGGTCAATGACCGGGTGCGGAAACTTGAAAAACAACTGGACCAGCTACAGGGAGAATTGCAATGATGCGTTTCTACTGGGTGGTACTGGTTATTCTGCTGCTTCCGGCATGCGCCACCACACCAGGCCGGGACCTCGACCGGGAAGACCTGCTGCATCAGCTGCAACAGTTGCAACAGGATACCCGCCTCAAGAATTATCTCGACCCGCAATCCATGGAGCGGGCGCGTGCCGCCATCGAACGAATGAGCGCGGCCACGCGCAGCAACATCAAGGCCCATCGACGTTATCTGGCCGACAAACTGATTGAAATTGCCCGTTTTCAGGCGCAACTGCACTGGGCAGAAGCCCAGCAACACCAGCTGGAACAGCAGGAAGCCCAGTTGAAAATCAACATCAAGGCCGCTGAAGCGGAACTGGCCAGACGTGAAGCCGAACAGGCCCTTTTACTGAGCCGTGCCAGCCAGGAAGAAGCCGAGCGCGCCAGGGAAGAAGCCCGTCGTGCACGAGAAGAACGCGACCGCGCCACCCGGGAAGCGCAACTGGCCCGGCAACAGGCCGAAGCCGCCAAACGGGTAGCCAAAGCCAGCGAACGGGAAGCGCAACTGGCCCGCCAGGAAGCCGAACTGACCGCGCAGGCAATGAAGGACCTGCAAAAGCAGCTGGCCACTTTCAAGGCCCGGGAAACCGCTCGCGGGCTGGTGGTCACCCTCGGTGACATCTCCTTTGCCACCGGTGAAGCGAAGCTGAAGGACAACACCCGCGCGGAAATCGCCCAGTTGGTGGAATTTCTCGGCAAATACCCCAACCACACCATTCGCGTGGAAGGCCATACCGACAACCGTGGCTCGGCCACATTCAACAAGAAACTCTCCCTGCAACGCGCTCAGGCCGTGGCCGATGCACTGGTAGCCGCCGGCATTCCCGCCAGCCGTATCCACACCGTGGGCTACGGTGAAGAACACCCCATTGCCAGCAACGAAACCCCCATGGGCCGCAGCGCCAACCGGCGGGTGGAAATCGTGATCGTCAAACCCGAACACTGATTCGCCCTTTCTCCACCCCTTTTTGTCCTTGAAGTGGGAACCAAATCGCGATAGCGTTGGTCATCAAGGGTGAGGGACATGATTGACCGACTCCCTCACCCCTGCAGGCCATGTCCGCATCATGCGGCATGGCTGCTTCAGGCCCAGGCGCCTGACACGACAACCCCCGGGCAACCACCTTGCCCGCTATCCAGGCAGCAGGGCTGCCTGCCAACCGCGATCACTGGAGGTTACACATGTTCGAGAACCATCAAGATGAGCTGGAAACCCTTTTGGAAGACAAGTCCTTTCGCCGCCTCTACGAAAAACACCAGAAACTGGACGAACAAATAGCGGAAATGGAACGTCTGCACGGCCTGGACCACAGCCAACTCACTCGCCTGAAAATGGAAAAACTGAATCTTCGCGACCAGCTCACCGCCATGATGGCTCAACTGCAGCCGGCATGAATCCCTGAACCTACAACCCGGACAAGGGGCCTTCGCGGCCCCTTTTTCATGCCCCCAAGACTGACAAATGTGCGAACTTTCACATTCCGGCAGCGTCTGACTGATAGACTTTGATCCAGAGGCACCACGGAAATGCCTGTTGCTGCAACACGCACGGCTAACCATCGGCATCTTGCCAATGGGTGGCTTGGTTCCGTGGCACCGCCCTGTTAGAATTTCGATAAATACCGGACCGAGAGCACCATGAAAGCAAAACGGCTGCCCACAATACTGAGCCTGCTCACTCTGTTGAGCGGTGCAGTTGTGGCTGCAGAACCGGCTCCGGTTGCCAGCGAATCCACCCAGGTAGAACTGCTCGAAACGCCCATCCCTGGCAGTGACCATATTGCCCTGTCCCTTTCACTGAACAGTAATGCCACCACATCCCCACTGGAAGGTCAGCCACAGGGCCTGAACAACCTGAACATGGACCTGAGCTATTCCTGGGGGCGGGACCATCACTTCCTTCGTCTGTTCAGTGGCTTGCGCTATCAGGTCAACCCGGTCAATACCGGGCTGTTGAACATCCGGGATCTGGAAAATCACCACCGCACCCTGATGGGGGTGGACTGGCAGGCCGGCAGCTTCATTGGCTCCGTCTATTCCGAGGCCACACTCCCGGGCACGGCCCGAGAATGGGCGGACCCCACACTCAACCCCAGCTACAACCTGGAAATGGGCTGGGATACCGGCCAGTACGGCAAGATCAGCATCGGTGCCCGCAACCTGCTGAACAAGCCCCAGCCGCAGAACCAGCTGGAATCCGTTCTCGACATGCCCGAAGCGCAGGGGCGGGTGCCCTATATCCGCTATCAAATAGACCTCTAGTTTTGAGCGGCTTGTTTTCCGTATCTCTGCGTTGCACGGGCTACCTCACTCGGTCACGTACTGGATGTACGCTCCCTCGCGATTCATCCCGTGCGCCTTGATCTACGAAAAACCGCTCGCTCAAAACCTGTGCGGATAGGAGAAAAAACGGGCGGCTTGTTTTCCGCAACGCTTCGTTGCAGGTGCCATCTTGCTCGGTCATCCCTTTTTACAAACCGCAGGGGCATTCCATCCCTGGCGCTACGCCCGGTCCGGCCTCCCTGCCAGCCGTTCAACCCCGCTGCGCGGGTCCACTGGACCCACGGTCGGGGCTGAATCCTGACGAAAAACCACTTGTTCAAAACCCGTGTCAGGGCAGAACGGGCGAACCGAATTTCACCGGACAAAGGGCTTGCCAGCCACTCCGGCATCTGCGATTCTTGTCCCTCTCATCTGGTAGCGGCCATCATGTCCTCATCCAACGACCACCTACCCGAATCCGTGCGTTTGCTGCAGGAACAGTTGCAACGCATGGGTGAGCAAGCCAGGGAGCAGCAACGGAAAATGGCGCAGGCCAAGGCTGACCTGAAAGCCGGGAAAATCACTACTGCCGAAGCACAAGTGGCTATCGCTGAGGCCAACCATTTGGTACTGGACAGCCTGCAGCAACTGGAAAGCCTGCAGTCCAAACTGAAGGGCCAGTAGCGGCTATTCTTCCGGCAAGAGGCGGATTTTCCGGATGACCACCGGCTGCAGCGGTACATTTTCCGCATCCAGCTGCTCGCTGTAGCCGGTTTTTACCGCCGCGATCTTCTCCAGAACATCCTCGCCTTCCACCACTTCACCGAAGACCGCGTAACCCCAGCGCCGTCCAGGGTTGAGGCTGTCGTTGTCGTTCAGGTTGAAATAGAACTGGTCCGTGGCCGAATGGGGGTCGCTGTAGCGCGCCATGGCTATGGTGCCCATGTCGTTTTTCAGGCCATTGCCCGATTCGTTGAAGATGGGCGCGCGCAGCGGCCTTTCCTTGAACTTTGCATCATAACCACCGCCCTGGATGACAAATTCCGGCTCCACCCGGTGAATCAGGGTGCCGTCGTAATGCTTTTCCACCACATAACGCAGAAAGTTGTTCACCGTGATGGGCGCGCGGTGGCGGTTTAGCTCCACCACCAGCGTGCCCAGCGAGGTTTCGATGGCCACTTTCGGGAACAGGTTTTCCGGCTGTACCTTCGCCCCCTCGGGCACGGCGACCACGGGCCTGGCCGCGGAAACCACGGCAGAAAACCCAAGCATCAGCAACAGAACGATCTTCTTCATGGTTCATCCTCTTGTGTCCGGGCAGGCAGCACCTGCAATACCTGTTGCGGGTCAATTCGCTGATCCAGCCAGTTCATGCGCCAGTCCAGATGGGGGCCGGTGGCCCGGCCGGTGGCGCCCACGGCACCGATACGTTCCCCCTGGCGGACAAACTGACCGGGCTCGACCGCTACCTGGCTCATGTGCAAAAAGGTGGAACTGAGGCCCAGGCCGTGGTCGATGATCACCGTGCCGCCGGAATAGTACAGGTCCGGCTCGGCCAGCCGTACCCGGCCATCCGCCGGGGCGATGACCGGCGCGCCCTCGCCGGCGGCGATATCCACGCCGTAATGGGGCCGGCGCGGCTGGCCATTGAGAATGCGCTGGCTGCCATAGACCCCGCTGATCGGCCCCTTGGCCGGCCAGAGAAAACCGCTCTGCCACCAGGCCCGACCCGCGCTGTCGGCCCGGGCCTGTTTCACCTGCCGCGCTTCCCGTCGAATCCGTTCCAGCACTTCCGGCGGCGGGCTGACCTTCTTCGGTGGCAACCCATCGATGCGCTGAATGGCATACTCCCGCGTGGCAATGGGCAATTCACGCGACTCCAGCAGCTGTTGGCCGCGCAAAACTTCCACCCGCAGCCGGCCCTGCTGATCGCGGCCTATGCCTAGCAGAAAACGCCCCTCGGCATCCACCGGCACCGGCTGACCATTGACCCGTACCCGCGCGCCCGCGTAGGTCTGGCCCAGCAACAGGCCGCCCTGCACCGCTTCGCCGCTCAACTTCAACGGCGGTTGCGGCTTGATGGCCCAGACCGGATGAACCAGCAGCCAAAGCAGGCAAAGCAGGGCTTTCAACGGTCAAATTCCAGTCGCTGCCCGACAGGCATGGGCTGAAGCGCCCCCTGCCACCAGCCCAGATGGCCATTGACCCAGGTGGCGGCGATGGAGGAGCGGAAACGGTAGCCGGCAAAGGGGCTCCAGCCGCACTTGTACAGGGCCTTGTCATCGGCGTCGGTCTCGCCCTGTTCCATGTCCACCAGCACCAGATCGGCCCAGTAGCCTTCACGCAGGTAGCCCCGCTCCCGCACCTGAAAACGCCGCGCCGGCGCGTGGGCGGTTTTTTCCACCACCAGCGGCAGGTCGAACCAGCCTTCGTGCACCCGTTCCAGCACTACCTGCAGCGCCCGCTGCACCAGTGGCAGGCCGGACGGTGCCTGAAAATAGTTGCCGCTTTTCTCCGACAGCAGATGGGGCGCGTGATCGGTGGCGATGATGTCGATCTGCCCGTCGATGATGGCCTGAACCAGCGCCTCGCGGTCATGGGCGGTCTTGATGGCCGGGTTGCACTTGATGCGCGAACCCAGGCGGTCATAATCGCCCTGGTCGAACTGGAGAAAATGCACGCAGGCCTCGGCGGTGATGTGCTTGGCATCCATGGCACCGGCCTGGAACAGTGCCAGTTCCCGCGCGGTGGAAAGGTGCAGCACATGCAGCTGGGTGCCATGCTTGCGCGCCAGTTCCACCGCCAGGGATGAGGACAGCCAGCAGGCTTCTTCCGAACGGATCTTCGGATGCATGTACACCGGAATATCCTCGCCAAACTGGGCTTTCATGGCCTGCAGATTGCGCTCGATGGTGGGGGTGTCCTCGCAATGGGTGGCCACGATGGTGGGCGCTTCGGCAAAAATGCCTTCGAGGATCTTCGGGTCGTCCACCAGCATGTTGCCGGTGGAAGCCCCCATGAACACCTTGATGCCACAGGCGGCCTTCGGGTCCAGGCTGCGAATGGCCTCCAGGTTGTCATTGCTGGCCCCCAGATAAAAGCTGTAGTTGGCCACCGCCTTTTCCGCCGCCAGGGCAAATTTGGCCTCCAGCGCCTCGTGGCTCAGGGTGGGCGGGTTGGTGTTGGGCATCTCCATGTAACTGGTGATGCCGCCGGCCACGGCGGCGGCGGATTCCGTGGCGATATCCCCCTTGTGGGTCAGCCCCGGTTCGCGGAAATGCACCTGATCGTCGATCATCCCCGGCAACAGATAACGGCCCGCGGCATCCACCACCTCGCAACCGGCGGCGGGCAGGCCCTGGCCCATGGCCTCGATGCGCCCCTGGCGAATGAGCAGGTCGCCTTCCGAAATCCGGCCTTCGTTGACCATGCGGGCGTTGGTAATCAGGGTATCAGTCATGTTGGCAATTCCTGTGAGAACGGGAAGCGGTTTCCGCCGTGGCCGCCTGCGGGCTGCCGGGTACCGGGTCGATGCCTCCCTCGCAGAAGGGCTGGCAGCGGGCCAGGCGCTTCAGCGCCAGCCAGCTTCCCGCCAGAACGCCGTGCAGCTCGATGGCCTGACGGGCATAGTCCGAGCAACTGGGGTAGAAGCGGCAATGGTTGCCCAGCAAGGGGCTGAGCCAGCGCTTGTAGCCGCGCAACAGCGCCAGCAACAGGGTTTTCACCGGCAATCTCCCGGGCCAGACGGAAAGGGTGACGGGTTCGGCAAGTACGGGCTTTTCATGCGCATCTGGCTGGAAGGAATACTTGCATTGCATGCAGGATGCCTAGTATAACATCGCCCTTGGCTTGCGCAGCGGCCGGCACATGCGGCGACATTGCCCTTGTACGGCCCTGCCACCTGAACTCAGGGAGAACCCGATTTATGACAGACAGACTGCCACAAGGTTATACCCCGCGCATCGAGCTGCCTGAAGGCTACAAGCCCAGCGA
>JALWTZ010000084.1 GCA_026993285.1 Lysobacterales bacterium
ATTCCTGTTTTCCATGAAGGCGAACTGGAAGCCGCCTGGCAGTATTGGCAGGCCCTGCAGGCGGGAGCAGGCTAGCTGTTCAAGGCATCGCTGTTGCTGACGATCTGGCTGGAAAGTGCCTGGCGTGCCACACCCTCCTGCTCGTCCAGATCTCCCACCAGATCGGCGCGCATTTCCACAGTCAACAGGGCCAGGGCATGCATCAGACGGTTGCCTTCGCTGTCCTGAATGGCCTCATCGCGGGTAATTTCGGTAAAAACATGGATCAGCTGCTCGAATTGTTCCAGTACCGCAGGGCTGGCCACGATGGCCAGTTTGCTGGCTAGCATGCGCAGGCGGATGCGGTCGGTGCGGTCGGCCTCGGCTTCGAGCATGATCTGTTCCAGGTGGTTGATCAGTTCCAGGTAGCTGTCGGCCTTCAGTTCCAGCAGCTTGATATTCTCTTCCTTCTGCAGCTCCACACTGGTCTGCTTGTTCAACAGCAGTGCGGTTATGAAGATGGTGATCAGGGTACCGAGAATGACCAGTACGACTTCCTGGGAAAAGGGCAGGGAATCCGCCACATGATAGGCATAGCGCAGAAACAGATAGCCGCCGGTTATCAGCAACAGGGTCAGCAGCATTAGGACGATACGCTCACCCTTCAGACGGCGCAGGTGCTTCTTCATTCGTGCGGTTCTCGTTTGTGCAAATGCTGTCCTTCCGAGGCATGGGTGAGATAAAGCGCCAGGCCGATCAGGGCAATGCCACCGGCAAAGAAGATCAGATCCATGGGCTGCTGAAACTGCATTTCCAGCGCATGTTCGAAGTAGCGTACCACGAGTATCATCAGGACCACCTTGGCCAGGCGGGTCTTGAGATCATCCAGACTGCGAATGACCAGCACGCGTGACGCGGTTTCACTACGGTGTGCCGGGTCGATGCGGCTGATGAACAGTTCATACAGGCCCAGGGAGAAAATCAGCAGCACCGTGCCCAGCAGGTAACCGTCGATCACCTCCACCACATGCTTGACCGTGCTGGCACGCAAGGCGAGGCGTTCTTCACCGCTCAACGCGGGTGAAGCATAGTGGGCGAGATGCCCGAGCAGATACCAGACATCCACCGTGGACATGTAGAACACGGCGATGGCGGTCAGGCCGCTGGCCACAACCGCCAGCAAGACGATCAGGCGGGCGTTCCACAGGGTTTTTTCAAACAGGTATTCCAGGCTTTTCATGGGGTAGTGGTTCACCTGATGTAGGGATTGGCATTGTCGTCGCTTGAGACAGCAAAAGCCAGTTTCATGTGATGGACTGATGGGTCATGTGTATTGCGGTGCAATTATATGCATCTTGAAAGTGCCATAAAGAAGCCCCGGAAAAACCGGGGCTTGGGCTTTATTTCTCTGATTTTTCCTTTTGTTCTTCTTGCAGGGCGTTCAGGGCCGCCTTGATCTTGTCGAAGAAGCCCGTGCCACTCTTGCTGCCACGGGTTTTCTTGTGAATCAGTTCAATCTGCTCATACATGGGTTTGAATCGCGCCTTCTTGCCGTAACCCAGGGCCTCGGCCAGTTCCAACTGGTCGCGAGCACTGTCCAGCAAGGTATGCAGGTCCATGCTGTCCTGTTGGCTGCGTTCCTTGTCTTCCGCCAGTTTTTCCGCGGCTTCCAGCATCAGCTGTGCGCGCAACAGGGGCAGTGGAATCACCGAGCTGTTGATCACCAGGGTATTCAGCGTGGCCTGCAAGGCGGTTTTGGCTTCCTGCAGCTTGCCGGCATCAATCAAGGGGGAAATGGCCTTGATGGCAGCCGGGTAGGTACCCATGGGCAGATTGACGACCTGGATTTCCACCTCGCTGGCCAGCCCGGCAAGGATATGCCGTGCCTGTTGTACATCCCCGTCTTTCAGAGCGGACAGGGCTGCATCCCGGGCTTCTTCGATGGCGGTCGTGCTGGCGTACAGGTCAGTGGTGAAAACCCGCACATCCACAGGTGCCAGTGCCAGTTCAGGCTTGCGCGCCAGCAGCAAGTCCAGTTTGCCGGTAGCCT
>JALWTZ010000085.1 GCA_026993285.1 Lysobacterales bacterium
TTGCCCAGGTGCGGCGTGCCGGTGGTGGTGATGCCGGTCAGTACTGTCTGCTTGCCCGCTTGGCTCATGGCAAATTCCCGTTGAAAGCTGAAGAAACAGCGGCAGATTATAGCGGCTCAAGGGCTGCAGCACACCAAAGCCGCTGTCGGGGCAAGAAAAAACACCCTTTGCAACTTGTTGATTTTAAAGCAATTCACAAAAATTCATAATTTTTCACATTTGATTCAAGCTTTTTTTCGCCCATTTCCGCACTCTGCCCGTACCTAAACCGAGGAGGGCAGGACCATGCGAATGTGGATGTGGGGGTTGGTGTTCTGGATGGGAATCTCCGTAGCGGAGAACAAGCCGGTGGAGGTGGCCTTCAACCCGGCCTTTCACCAGCCGGGGGTGATCACCGTGCGCTTCACCCGCGAAAGCGGCCTGCGGCTGAATGACCGGCAGCAGATTGTGCGTGCCGATGGCCAACCGGTGGCTGCCAAGGCATTGGGTCGCCTGCAACAGGCACAAGGGCGGTGGCACCGCTTTGTCAGCCTGCCGGAAGCACGGGTGGACGCCATGCACAAGAAGGCCCGGGCCAAATCCGGGCGGGCAGTGGTCAACCTGAACCGCTATGCCCTGTTTCTGCCGCCGGTGGATCAACAAAAGGACGCCGGCATGCTGGAAAAGAGTATGAACGACTGGCTGGCTACGGTACGCGGCTGGCCGGAAGTGGAGAAGGCCTGGCCCATGCCTATCCCGCAGGCAACGCCGACACCGCCGGATTATACAACCCTAAATGACCGAAACTTTGCCAGCGAGTACTCGGTAAATTTCTATCAGCAGTATTTCGAGGACGCGCCCACCGGCATGGGTTTTGCACAGGTCAATGCAACAGGAAATGCGGGGCGCGGGCAGGGCATGGTCGTTTGCGATGTGGAATATGGTTTCCTTTCCTCTCATGCGGACCTGCCGCTGGTGATGGAGCTGAACCCGGGTGTGAAATCGTCCGATCTGGATCACGGTACGGCGGTACTGGGTGTGCTGGGTTCCCGGGACAATGGTTTCGGCACCACGGGTTTGGTACCTCAATCCCTGTTTTTCTTTGCCAAACCTTATAACCTGTTATTTGGGCTGGTCCCCCTCTTTAATGTGGCGGAAGGCATCACACTGTGTGCCGACTCCCTGGCCCCGGGCAATGTAATTTTGCTGGAGCAGCAAATGCCTGGACCCAACGCACCTTCTTCTCCGGCAGACGGAGATCAGAGTGGGTTGGTCCCTGTGGAGTGGTTTGAACCGACCTACGATGCCATTGTCAATGCCGTTGCTCAAGGCATGGTGGTGGTGGAAGCCGCCGGAAACGGGGGCGAGAATCTGGATAATGCCGTGTATTCCAGCGGTAATGGTGGCCATTTTCCCTTCAATGGCAGCAAGGATTCCGGTGCCATCCTTGTCGGTGCTGCCAGCCCCGGCATTCTGGCAGGAAATACGGCCCGTGAACCCATGGGGTTTACCAACCATGGCAGCCGGGTGGATGTCTTTGCCTGGGGGGAAAACGTGGTGACTACCGGCTATGGCAATTTGTACAGATCCGAAGGAGAGGCGTATGAATATACGCTGTTCGGTGGAACTTCATCCGCCAGTCCCCTGATTACCGCAGCGGCTACCCTGACGCAAAGTTTGTATAAACAGGTCAATGGCCAGCCAGCCAGCGCCGGTATCATACGCAACCTGCTGAAAAACAATGGACTGGCCAGTACCGGCCCGGAAGCCATCGGCTTGATCCCGGATATGGAACAGGTAATGGCCGCGGTTGTCAGTAATAGCCCGGTACCTACGTTGCAGGTCAGCGTGCCCAGCGGCAACTACAACCTGCCCATGCAAGTGGGCGTGACGGTGCCCGGAGCCACGAGCAATGATGTGGTGCGCTATACCCTGGATGGCAGTGAGCCGGATTTTGAAACGTCCTACCAGTTTCTGCCGGCGCAAGACAGTGAACTGACCATTTTTACCAGCAGCACCCTGAAAATCCGCGCCTGGCGTTATGA
>JALWTZ010000086.1 GCA_026993285.1 Lysobacterales bacterium
CGCGGGGGTCAATCTTGTTGCAGAAAAATGTGCCGCTTCATCTATCTTTCAGGAGGGATTTTCCTGGAGCTGTATACCACCTGGGGGATAGTTTCTGCGATAATCAGGGCTTCTCATTCTGACCCTGCCTTGTAAAAGGAGCATGCCCAAGATGAACTTCGAGCTGAGCGAAGAACAGCAGATGATCCAGCAGGCGGCGCGCGAGTTTGCCCAGAGCGCCATTGTACCCATTGCCGCCCACCATGACGAAACCGGCGAATTCCCGCTGGAGACCATTCGTCAGATGGGTGAGCTGGGCCTGATGGGCATCGAGGTGCCGGAAGCCTACGGCGGGGCCGGGCTGGACACGGTCGGCTACGCACTGGCCATGATGGAAATTGCCGCCGCCGATGCGGCCCATTCCACCATCATGTCGGTGAACAATTCCCTGTTCTGCAACGGCATACTCAAGTTCGGTTCCGAAGAACAAAAGCAACGCTATGTGCGCGCGGTCGCCTCCGGCGAGGCCATCGGCGCCTATGCCCTGACCGAGCCGCAATCCGGTTCGGACGCGGCCAACATGCGTACCCGGGCGGTGTTGTCGGATGACGGCAGCCATTATGTGATCAACGGCAAGAAATCCTGGATCACCTCCGGGCCGGTGGCCGATTACGTGGTGCTCTTTGCCATCACCGATCCCGAAGCCGGCAGCAAGGGCATTTCCGCCTTCATCATCGAAACCAACAAGCCCGGTTTCATCCGCGGCAAGACCGAGCCCAAGATGGGCATTCGCGCCTCGGCCACCTGTGAGATCGAGTTTGAAAACTATCATTGCCCGGTGGAGAACCGCCTGGGCGAGGAAGGCATCGGCTTCAAGATGGCCATGAGCGTGCTGGACGCCGGCCGCATCGGCATCGCCTCCCAGGCCGTGGGCATTGCCCAGGCCGCCTACGAGGCGGCACGTGCCTATGTGCGGGAGCGGCAGGCTTTCGGCCAGCCCATCGGCAGTTTCCAGATGATTCAGCAGAAGATCGCCGACATGAAGACCCGGCTGGATGCCGCCCGCCTGTTGACCCTGCGCGCGGCCTGGAAGAAGATGCAATGTGAGCGGGAAGGTGGGCGTTTTACCGCCGAGGCTTCCATGGCCAAGCTCTATGCCTCGGAGACCGCCATGTTCGTGGCCCATCAGGCCGTGCAGATTCACGGTGGCATGGGCTATTCACGGGAGCTGCCGGTGGAACGCTACTTCCGCGATGCGAAAATCACGGAAATCTACGAAGGCACCAGCGAGATTCAGCGCATGGTGATCAGCCGGTCCGAAACGGGCCTGCGCTGATCGATTCAAGAACGAGGGCAGGGGGGAGTTCGAGATGAAACTGCAGGAAGAAGAAGGTCGTCAGCAACTGCTGGAATCACTGGATACGGTGTTCAGGGAGGATCTGCCGGCGCAACAGGCTGAACAGATGTACTATCTGGCCCAGCGCATGCTGGAACGGGCACCGCTGGAATGCTTCGAAGACGTACCGGCTCATCGGTTGGCGCAGATGGTGATTTCCATCAGCCGCTTTGCCACCCAGCGGCACAAGGGGGAGTTGAAGCTGCGGGTCTACAATCCGGTACTGGAAGAGCATGGCTGGGAGTCCCCCAATACCGTCATTGAAATGATCAATGATGACATGCCCTTTCTGGTGGATACCACCAGCCTGGCCATCTCCGAGCTGGACCCGGACGCGGCCATTCATGTCATGCTCCACCCGCTGGTGCGGGTAGTACGGGATGCCGGCGGCAATGTGCTGGAGCTGGAGGAGCTGGACAGTGATCAGGGCCAGGTGGAATCCATCATCCATGTGCAGATCAGCAAGCGCACCGACCCGGCGGAACTGAAGCACCTGCATGACGGTATTCTCGCTTCCATGCGGGATGTGCGCACGGTGGTGGACGACTGGCAGGCCATGCGGGAACAGGCCGTGACCGTGGCCGAAGAAATGAAAAAGAGTGAAAGCCCCTTCATGGAGGAAGAGGTTATGGAAGCGGCGCATTTTGTGGCCTGGCTGGCGGAAGAGCATTTCACTTTCCTGGGTTATCAGGAGTACTTTCTCGAAGAGAAGGGCGACAAGCTGGAACTGGTCTCCCGCCCGGAAACCGCCCTGGGGCTGTTCCGCAACCACAAGAAAGCCACCCGCCACAGCTTCGATTCTCACGAAAGCGAACAGGTGCTGCGCGAACCGCTGATCATCACCAAAACCAATGCCCGTGCCACGGTACACCGCCGGGGTTACATGGATTATGTCGGCGTTCTGCTGTTCGACAAGCAGGGAAAACTGGTGGGTGAGAAGCGCATGATCGGCCTGTTTACCTCCGGGGCCTACTACCGTCGCCCGTGGGAAATACCCTATCTGCGTCACCAGGTAGAGCATGTGTTGCAGCGTTCCGGCCTCAAGCCCAACAGCCACAACGCCAAGGCCCTGCTGCATGTACTGGAAACCCTGCCGCGCGACGAGCTGTTCCAGAGCAACATCGACGATCTCTACCGCATGGCTATGGGTGTGTTGCAATTGCAGGAACGTCGTGTCACACGCGTGTTTATCCGGGAAGACCGCTATGGCCGTTTCTATTCCTGCCTGATCTACATGCCCCGTGACCGTTTTGATACCAACACCCGCCGCCAGCTGACCAAGCTGTTCCTCAAGGTATTGCGGGGCACGCACGCGGATTTCTCCGTGCAGCTTTCCGAGAGCCTGCTGGCACGCCTGCATCTGATCGTGCGTACCAGGCACCTGCTGGACCGTGTGCCGGATGAACGGGCCATTGAGCAGGAGATCAAGGAACTGACCCGAGACTGGCGCGATGATCTCACCCAGACGCTGGTCGAACGCCTGGGCGAGGAACGCGGCCTGCGTCTGGCCCATCGTTTCGCCAATGCCTTCCCGGCTTCCTACCGCGAGGATGTCAGCCCCTGGGTGGCCAGCTTCGACCTGGAAAACATCGAACAGCTGCAGAACCTGGACGACATGCGCATGAGCCTCTACCGGCCACGCAACAAGCGCGAGGGGCTGTATCGCTTCAAGGTCTTCCGCTACGAGCGCACCATCCCGCTCTCCGATGTGGTGCCCATGCTGGAGAACATGGGTCTGCGGGTGGTCAACGAACGGCCCTACGAACTGCCGCTGGAAGAGGATCTCAGCCTGTGGATCCAGGATTTCGACATCCAGCTCTGCGGCATGGGCGAGCTGGATCTGGAAGCCATCCGTGACGAATTCCAGGAAGCCTTCGAGCATGTGGTGCGTGGTGACATGGAAAACGACGGCTTCAACCGCCTGATTTTGGCCGCGCAGCTGAACTGGGCGCAGGTCAACATGCTGCGCGCCTGCTGCAAGTACCTGCTGCAGACCAACAATCCCTTCTCGCAGCACTACATGGAACAGGCGCTGTTCCATCACCCGCAAATCACCTACCTGCTGGTAGAACTGTTCACCACCCTGTTCTCGCCCGTTCGCGATGAGGAAAGCGAAGTGGAACGGGAATGGTCTGCCGATGCCATGCAGACCCGCATCGAGCAGATTCTGCGCCAGCGTGAAGACCTGCCCGAAGCCGTGTGGCTGAAAGATCTGCTCAAGGCACGCAAGGGTACGCGTGAGGAACAGGTGCAGGGTATCGTCGAAGCCATCATAACCGCGCTGGAAGGCGTGCGCAGCCAGGACGAGGACCGCATTCTGCGCAGCTTCATGGGCCTGATGCAGGGCATGTTGCGCACCACCTATTTCCAGCCGCATGAAGATCCGAATACCGAACCCTACCTGGCCTTCAAGCTCAATTCGGCTGTGGTGCCTGACCTGCCACAACCCCGGCCCATGTTCGAGATTTTTGTCTACTCGCCACGGGTGGAAGGCGTGCACCTGCGCGGTGGCAAGGTGGCCCGGGGCGGCTTGCGCTGGTCAGACCGGCGGGAAGACTTCCGCACCGAAGTACTGGGCCTGATGAAGGCGCAGCAGGTCAAGAACACCATCATCGTACCCGTGGGCGCCAAGGGCGGTTTCGTGGTCAAGCAACTGCCCACAGGGGACCGCGATACGGTCATGACCGAAGTGGTGCACTGCTACCGTACCTTTATCGGTGGCCTGCTGGATCTTACCGACAACCTGCAGGGGGATACGGTCAAGCCGCCCCTGCTCACCGTTCGCCGCGACGAGGACGACCCCTACATGGTGGTGGCCGCCGACAAGGGCACGGCCACCTTCTCCGATATCGCCAACTCCATCGCCGAACAGCGCGGTTTCTGGCTGGGAGATGCCTTTGCCTCGGGTGGTTCCGCCGGTTACGACCACAAGAAAATGGGCATCACCGCCCGTGGCGCCTGGGAATCGGTCAAGCGCCACTTCCGCGAGCTGGGCGTGGACTGCCAGAACGAGCCATTCACCTGCGTGGGCATCGGCGACATGGGAGGCGACGTGTTCGGCAACGGCATGCTGCTCTCGCGCAAGACCCGCCTGCTGGCCGCCTTCAACCACATGCATATCTTCATCGACCCGGACCCGGACCCGGAAATCAGCTACCAGGAACGGGAACGCCTGTTCAAGCTGCCCCGTTCCACCTGGGAAGACTACAATCCCAAGCTGATCTCCAAGGGTGGCGGCGTGTGGAGCCGCAGCCAGAAATCCATCAAGCTCACCCCGGAAGTCAAGGCCTGGCTGGGGCTGGAAGTGGACAAACTGCCACCACAGGAATTGATTCGTGAACTGCTCAAGGCACCGGTGGATCTGCTGTGGAACGGCGGCATCGGTACTTATGTGAAAGCCAGCAGTGAAACCCATCAGGATGTGGGCGACCACAACAACGACATCCTGCGTATCGACGCCACCGAGCTGCGTTGCCGTATCGTCGGTGAGGGCGGCAACCTGGGTCTGACCCAGCTGGCGCGGGTGGAATACGCGCTCAACGGTGGGCGCATCAACACCGATTTTGTCGATAACGCTGGCGGAGTGGACTGCTCCGACCACGAGGTCAACATCAAGATTCTGCTCAATCAGGCCATGGAAAAGGGCCTGCTCAACCGCAAGCAGCGCGACAAGCTGCTCAAGGACATGACCGATGAAGTGGCCGCACTGGTGTTGCGTAGCAACTACCTGCAGGCGCAGGCCCTGAGCATGATGGAATCCATGGCTGTGCACCGGCTGGGTGCCAAGGCCCATCTCATCAGCGAACTGGAACAGAAGGGCCAGTTGGACCGGCAGCTGGAATACCTGCCTTCCAACGAGGAAATCCAGGAACGCCGTGCCCGTGGCCAGGGCCTGACCCGGCCGGAACTCTGCGTGCTGCTGGCCTACTCCAAGATGGACCTCTACAACGAACTCATAGCATCCGACCTGCCGGATGATCCCTACTTCGGCCAGGAACTGGTGCATTATTTCCCCAAGCCCCTGCAGAAAAAGTACGCCGAGCTGATGCCGGCGCACCGGCTGCACCGGGAAATCATCGCCACCGTGGTTTCCAACGACATGGTCAACCGCATGGGCTCCACCTTCAACCTGCGCATGCAGGAAGACACTGGTGCCTCGCCGGCGGCCATTGCCCGGGCCTACACCCTGGCCAAGAAAGTGCTGCATGCCGATGTATTCTGGGGTGAGGTGGAAGCGCTGGACAACCAGGTGCCCGCGCAGGTACAGATCGACATCCTCATGCGCATGTGGAACCTGATGCGACACATCTGCCGCTGGCTGCTCAACCAGCACGGCCACGAGCTGGACATTGCCGCCTTTGAAGCACGCTACAGCCAGCCCATGCGCGAGCTGATCCGCTTCCTCTACCGTGCGCTGGACCCGGAAACCCAACAGCGGGTGGAACAGGATACCGAAGCGCTGGAAAATCATGGACTGCCCCACAGCCTGGCCCGCCGTTGCGCCCTCATGCCCGCCATGTTCTCGGCGCTGGATCTGGTGGAAATTGCCCAGCAGGCCAAGGCCGGTGTGGAAAAAACCGCCCGCCTGTATTTCAGCATGGGTGACCGTCTACGGCTGAACTGGCTGGCCGGGCAGATCGAAAAACTGGCCGTGGAAGGCCAGTGGCATGCCAACGCCCGCGCCGCCTTGCGAGACGAGCTCTACCAGCACCATCGCACCCTGGTACTCCGTTTGCTGCAGAAAAACGGCAAGCAAAGTGTCAAGCAGCTGTTGGAGGCCTGGTTGAACCAATACGCGCAGGAAGTGGATTACCTGGAACACATGCTGGGCGACATGAAGGCTTCGTCACATGTGGACTATGCCATGATCTCCGTGGCGATTCGGGGGGTGAGTCATCTGATTCGGGCTAGTGAGCGATCCTGATTTTGGGCGGCTTGTTTTCCGCCATACTGCGTTGGAGGGGGTGCGCTCGTCGGTCACGTACTGATCTGTACGCTCCCTCCTCGCTTACCCCCTCCGCCTTGTCTGACGAAAAACCGCTCGCCCAAAATTTTGGGCGGCTTGTTTCGCGAATCTCTGCGTTACTGCCGCTTCACTCGCCGGTCACATACTGGATGTATGCTCCCGGCTCCTTCAACGGCAGTGCCTTGATCTTCACGAAACCGCTCGCCCAAAATCTGTGCCAGTTTCTGAAGGAATCGCGACGGCTTGTCTCTGCCTACACAGCGTTACCGCCGCTCATGGTCTGAAGAACACCATTGGTTGAATCGGCCCAGGCCTCCGGGCGCCGCTGCCCGACGGAAAGCAGCGGAAACAAGCCCGGAAAGCCGCCGTTTTTTGCGGCCCTTTTGTATGAAAAAAGGGCCTTGCGGGCCAGTGTGGATGATTTCAGAAGTGTAGTGGTCAAGATAAGTTGGATGCCGGTGTCATTCACCGCGTTGTCTGCTCTGTAGCCAGTAGTAACGAATCGAAGCCAGTGGTGTGATCAGGCTGATCCACAGGAAAGCGCCGATGATGCTGCGGGGTACGGTTTCGGCCAGAAAGGCGAATCCAGCCTCGAACCAGCCCCCATCGGGAGTGGAGATGCCGTTACGGGCAAGCCAGAAAAGGGCAATGAGTAAAAGCAGCAGATCACCGGCATACGCCAGCCACAGTCTCCGTTGCCAGCGTGCCTTTTCATCCGCATCGTCCACGGCCCAGCGCAGCAGGGCGAAGACGGCGGTGAAAAAGGGGATGAGAAAATACAGGCCGGCCAGCAACAGGGGCGGCAATTGCTCGCCCAGATGTAGCCAGGGCTGGCGGTTGCCGTCGAAAAGAAACCAGAATATCCAGGGAAAGACTATCACAAAGCCCGTAGCGCCCAGCTCCAGCCAAACATTGTGCTGACCCTGCCGGGCCCGTACAGAAGCAGGGAGCAGCGTTGAAGCTGGTCTGGTTGTTTTGCCGCCCAGTTTTCCGGTCCAGGCCGAGAGGCCCTGCTTGCCAGTCTTGATCATGCGAATATCGCTGTTCAGACCACCTCCCTCCCGCACCAGCACCCATTCCGGTCTGCCGTCAGCCAGTGTAATGGGCGGCAATCGGCCCGGCAGGTGAAACAGAAAGGGAATTTCCACACCATCTCCCCGTTGTTTGGGTTGTACCTCGATCGTATCTGACCAGATCGCGTTCTCCAGCAGTTGCTGTTTTCGTCGTCCGAACAGCCTGACCTGTTGCAAAATCAGATGAATCCGTACCGGCTCACCATTGCCTCGGCTGCCGCTTCGGTAGTCACCGCAAACCAGACCACCGGGACGCAGGATGTTTTCACGCAGATGGAATGCATCCGTGCCTTGCCATTGTTGCCACCAGCCTCGCAGACCGGTTAGCAGCAACAGCATGCCCATGATGGGAAAGAGCAGGTAAAACGGGATCAGGGCCGGGTTTTCCTTCCAGACAAGTCCAAACCGCCCCAGGTGTTCGATGAAAAAGGGCAGTGACAGCAACAGTGCAAACAGCCCCGCTGGCACGGCCACGCCTGGCGGCAAGGCATAACGGGTATTCATTTGCGTGCCTCTGCCGGTGGCTTGCATGCGTCCCGCCGACCAGTGCCGAATGGCTCGCGCGAACATGGCTGCGGTTGCAAGCAACAGTGCCACATAGAGGAATAACAGCGGCTGGCGGTATTGATTGATGAACGCGAGTAGCTGCTGGCTCATGGCTGTATTTCTCAGTGAACAGTCATAAAAATGCCCGATTAACCGTCCACAGTCGAGCCCTGCTGGTGAAACGCGTGTTAGAAGAAGGGCTTCGCCCCGCCGAGGCCGCCCAGGCCATGGGCGTCAGTACCCATACCGTCTA
>JALWTZ010000087.1 GCA_026993285.1 Lysobacterales bacterium
TTGCTCATCTGCGATTTCATGTCGCGAATGGCGCTGAGCAAAGCCTTGGAAACCGTGCGGCCACTGCGTTCCTGTTCGGCAGCCTGCTTGTTCAGCTGGTCCAGATTGCGTTGTTGTGCCGCCAGGGTGTCACGGGTGATCTGCAGCGAGCGCTCCACGCCCTCCAGACGCAGCTTGCGCCGGCGTTGAATATCTTCCTCGCTGTTGTAATTGACCAGAATCTGCTGGGCTTCGATCTGCCGCTTGCGTTCGGCTTCCTCGGCCTTGCGTCGCGCTTCCTCCTCGGCCTTGCGTGCGGCCAGCTCTTCCGGGGTGGCGGCGCGCTCCACATGTTCGGTGATCACACCCTGTTCGTTCAGTTCGTCACGGGCCTGTTTCTGGTATTCGGGGGGAATGCTGGTGCCGTAATGTACCTGCCCGTTCTCATCCACCCAGCGGTAGATCTTGCCGGCCTGGGCCGTGCCGGCCAGCAGCAAGGGCAGTAGCAGAAAAATGACACGCATGGCAGCCTCTCCTCAACGGGACAAGCCCTTATTTTATGCCATTTGGCGGGAAAAAACCGCGAGTGGGCCGCAGATTCTCGTTCCAGGGGCCGGCTCAGGCGCCCCATTGCCGGCGATAGGCAGCGATATCGGCTTGAAAGGGTTGCAGTTGAGGCTCCTGTTCCGCCAGAGCCAGCAGGTCATCCAGCCGGGCCACGGAAATGACCGGCAGCCCGTGTTCGCGTTCCACCTGCTGGACGGCGGAATGCATGCCGTCCGGGCCTTTTTCCTGCCGGTCCAGACCGATGAGTACCCCGCAGGGTTCGGCACCGGCGGCCCGGATCAGGGCCACGGATTCTCCGATGGCGGTACCGGCGGAGATCACGTCGTCCACGATCAGCACACGCCCCTGGAGTGGCGCGCCGATCAGGGTGCCGCCTTCACCATGGTCCTTGGCTTCCTTGCGATTGAAGGCGACCGGCACATCCCGCCCGTCTTCCGCCTGCAGGGCGCAGGCCAGGGCCGTGGCCAGGGGGATGCCCTTGTAGGCCGGGCCGAACAGCATGTCACAGACTAGGGCACTCTGGCGCAGGGCCTGGGCATAACAGCGAGCCGTCTGCCAGAGTGCCGCGCCGGAATCCAGTGCGCCGGCATTGAAAAAATAGGGGCTTTGCCGGCCGGATTTGAGGGTAAAGCGGCCCAGCTTCAGTGCCTGCTTGTCCAGTGCCAGCCGGAGAAAATCTTGTGCGTTCTCATTCATGGCAACTATTGTACACTTGCGCCTTTGCATTCGGGGCATTGCCATGCGCGTAATCACTTTCAATGCCAATGGCATTCGGGCGGCAGCCCGCAAGGGCTTTTATGACTGGCTGGCCGGCCAGCAGGCGGATCTGGTCTGCCTGCAGGAACTGAAGGCGCAATGTGACCAGCTGGAGGAACCGCTGTATCACCCAGAGGGCTTTCATGTCTGGTACCACGCGGCCGAGAAGAAGGGCTACAGCGGGGTGGGCCTGTATTGTCGTGATGAGCCGGATCAGGTCATCGAAGGGACCGGCATGGCGGATATCGACCGGGAAGGCCGTTATCTGCGGGCCGATTATGGCCGTCTCAGCGTGATCTCGCTCTACATGCCCTCGGGTTCATCGAAGGAAGAACGGCAGGCCTTCAAGTACACGGTGATGGACCGTTTCCTGCCCTTTCTGCAGGCTTTGCGTGACGAGGGACGCGAGATTCTGCTTTGTGGTGATATCAATATCGCCCACCGGGAAATCGACCTGAAGAACTGGCGCGGCAACCAGAAGAACTCCGGTTTTCTGCCGGAAGAACGGGCCTGGATGGACCGGCTGTTTGCCGCCGGTTTTGTCGATGCCTTCCGGGTGGTCAAGCCGGAGGTGGCGGAATATACCTGGTGGTCCAACCGGGGCCGGGCCTGGGACAACAACACCGGCTGGCGTATCGACTACCAGATCGTCACGCCGTTGTTGGCCGAGCGGGTGCGCAGTGCGGAAATCTACCGGGATGAACGCTTTTCCGACCACGC
>JALWTZ010000088.1 GCA_026993285.1 Lysobacterales bacterium
CCCAGGCCGAAAGGCTGTGGCAAAAGGCGCGGGAACTGGGCCTGGGCATCCACGCCCATGTGGAACAACTGAGCTGGCAGGGCGGGGCCGTGGCCGCCGCCCGGGCCGGTGCCTGGTCGGTGGACCACCTGGAATACCTGCGCCCATCCGATTGCGCCGTGCTGGCCGAACACGGCACCACCGCCGTGCTGCTGCCGGCGGCCTGGTACCACCTGCATGAACGGCAACAGCTGCCGGTGGCCGAACTGCGGGCCGCCGGCGTGCCCCTGGCGGTGGCCAGCGACTGCAACCCCGGTTCCGCCCCCTTCGCTTCCCTGCGCTGGAGCATGAACCTGGCCTGCCATGTCTTTGGCCTTTCGCCCGATGAGGTGCTGGCCGGCATCACCTGCCATGCCAATGGCGCGCTGGGGCTGCACGATCAGGGCCGTATCGCCCCCGGGCAGCGGGCGGATTTACTGCTCTGGGAAATGGAACACCCGCATCAACTGGTGCTGGAACTGGGCACCGCGCAACTGCAGGGCCGCTGGTTTGCCGGCCAGGAGGTATCGCCATGAGCACAAACTGTCTGCCCGCCCACTGGCAGGGCCGTATCGACCAGGAACAACCGGCGGAACAGACCACCCGCCTGCACCAGTGCATCCGCCATGAACCCGCGCCCGGCTGGCAACTGCTGGGCTTTGCCTGTGATGTCGGTGTGGCCCGCAACCAGGGCCGCAGCGGTGCCGCCGCCGGGCCGCAAGCCATCCGCCATGCCGCCGCTTCCCTGGCCTGGCCGGCAGGCCTGTGCCTGACCGATCACGGCGACCTGCCGGTGGAAGGCGACGGGCTGGAAGCGGCCCAGCAAGCCTTTGGCCGGCGTGTAGCCCAGGCGCTGGACTACGGGCCGGTGCTGGCCCTGGGGGGCGGCCATGAAACCGCCTGGGCCAGTGGCCAGGGCCTGTTGCAATGGCTGAAGAACCACCCCGGCCTGCGGCTGGGCATCCTCAATTTCGACGCCCATCTGGACCTGCGCCAGCCCCAGGGCGGACAGGGCAGCTCCGGCACCCCCTTCTACCAGTTGCTGCAGGCCTGCCAGCGGCAAAACCAGCCGGTGCAATATGCCTGCCTGGGCCTGAACCGCTGGGCCAATACCGCCCTGTTGCACCAGCGCGCCCGTGACCGGGGCGTGTGGATGGTGGAAGACCGCCACATCCGCGAAGGCCGCCTCAATGCGCTGCGCCAGCGCCTGCGCCGCTGGCTGGCCACCGTGGACGTACTCCACCTGAGCATCGACCTGGATGTACTGCCCACCTGGGAAGCCCCCGGAGTCAGCGCCCCCGCCGCCCACGGCGTGCCGCTGGCCCTGCTGGAACCGCTGGTGCAGCTGGCGGCAGCCAGCGGCAAGCTGAAACTGGCCGACCTGGCCGAACTGAACCCGCAACTGGATATCGACCACCGTACCGCGCGCGCGGCCGCCCGCCTGCTGGCCGTGCTGGTACAGGCACAAGAGGGCCTATTGAAATGACTGAAAACACACACAGCCCACGCGTGATCACCCCGCCCACGGGCGCGAAACTGCACTGCAAGAGCTGGCAGACCGAAGCGGCCCTGCGCATGCTGATGAACAACCTGCACCCGGATGTGGCCGAGAAACCCGAGGAACTGATCGTCTATGGCGGCATGGGCAAGGCCGCGCGCAACTGGGCCTGTTTCGACGCCATCGTCGATACCCTCAAGCGGCTGGAAGACGACCAGACCCTGCTGATCCAGTCCGGCAAGCCGGTGGGCGTGTTTCCCACCCATCCCGGCGCGCCGCGGGTTTTGATCGCCAACTCCAACCTGGTGCCGGCCTGGGCCAACTGGGAGCACTTCAACGAACTGGACCAGAAAGGCCTGATGATGTTCGGGCAGATGACCGCCGGTTCCTGGATCTACATCGGCTCCCAGGGCATCGTGCAGGGCACCTACGAAACCTTCGGTGCCGTGGCCCGGCAGCATTTCGACGGCCAGGCCCGGGGCCGCTGGATACTCACCGCCGGC
>JALWTZ010000089.1 GCA_026993285.1 Lysobacterales bacterium
GCATGGAACAGGGTGGACAGCTGATGACCACCACCGAAGTGGACAACTGGCCCGGTGATCCGGAAGGTGTCCAGGGGCCGGAACTGATGCAGCGCATGCAGCAGCATGCGGAACGCTTCAATACCGAGATCATCTTCGACCACATCAGTGAAGTGGACCTGAGCCAACGCCCCTTCCACCTCAAGGGTGATAGTGGGCAGTACACCTGTGATGCACTGATCATCTGCACCGGTGCCTCCGCCAAGTATCTGGGCCTGCCCAGCGAGGAAGCCTTCAAGGGCAAGGGCGTGTCCGCCTGCGCCACCTGTGACGGTTTTTTCTACCGCGACCAGCCAGTGGCCGTCATTGGTGGTGGCAATACCGCGGTGGAAGAGGCCCTGTATCTTTCCAACATCGCCTCCAAGGTCACCGTGGTACACCGGCGGGACAAGTTCCGCTCTGAAAAGATTCTTGCCGATCGCCTGATCCGCAAGGCCGAGGAAGGCAATGTGGATATCCAGTGGAACCATGTACTCGATGAAGTACTGGGCGATGACAACGGTGTAACCGGTATCCGCATCCAGCATGTGGAAAGTGGAGAAACCCGGGAAATTCCCGTGCAGGGGGTTTTCATTGCCATTGGCCATGCGCCCAACACCGGCATTTTCGAAGGCCAGCTGGAGATGGAACATGGCTATCTCAAGGTACGCGGCGGGTCAGAGGGTTTCGCCACCATGACCAGCGTGCCCGGCGTATTCGCGGCCGGTGATGTCATGGACCATATCTATCGCCAGGCCATCACCTCCGCCGGTACTGGCTGCATGGCTGCGCTGGATGCGGAGCGTTTTCTCGACGCCGAGGATGAAAACGCCTGATTCATGCCCATCCAGTGGCTGAATGGCCTGGATGACGTACCTCCCGGGCAATGGAATGCCCTGACCGCGGACAACCCCTTCGTCCAGCATGCCTTCCTGCATCAAATGCAAGCCACAGGCTCTGCCGGGCCGGAAAATGGCTGGCAGGCCTGTCATTGCACCCTGCGGGCAGATGGACAACTGAAAGCGGCGGCACCGGGCTGGATCAAGCACAATTCCCACGGCGAATTTGTTTTTGACTGGCACTGGGCGGATTTCTATCAACGCAACGGATTGCCCTACTACCCCAAACTGCTGGTCGGCTCCCCCTACTCCCCGGTTCCCGGCCCGCGCCTGCTGGCGGAAAATGCCAACGATGCACAGGCGCTGGTACTCGCCCAATTACAGCGTGCAACGGAAGAGTGCTACTCCGGCGTGCACTGGAACTTTCTCCAGCCTCATGAAGCTCGCTGGCTGGATGAAGCCCAGCCTGGCCTTATTGCCCGCCTGCAATGGCAGTTTCACTGGTTCAACCGGGGTTACGAAAATTTCGATCATTTTCTTTCCACCTTGAAACGCAAGCGACGCAAGAACATCCTGCAGGAAAGACGCCGTCTGCACCGCTACCGTTTTCTGCGCGTTCACGGTCATCAGGCCACCCGGGAGCAATGGGCGTTTGCCTGGCAGATGTATCGCCGCACATTTCTGGAAAAAGGCAACCCGCCTGCCATAGGCGACCGCTTCTTCCCGGAAACCGCCCAGGACCTGCACTACCTGCTCATCTTTGCCCTGGAAGGCGACACACCCATCGCCTGTGCCATTTATCTGCAAGGGGGTGACACACTCTACGGGCGTTATTGGGGCAGCCGCAAAAAGGTGCCGGGCCTGCATTTCGAAACCTGCTATTACCAGGCCATCGAATACTGCATCGAACAAAAACTGGCTCGCTTTGAACCCGGAGCACAAGGGGAACACAAGATGGCCCGCGGCTTTCTGCCGGTACCCTGCTGGTCGCGACACTGGTTGCGACACGCGGAACTGGCCCAGGCTGTGAAAAAACACACACAAATGGAAACGGAAATGATGCTAAGCTACGGTGCTGAACTGGCTGAACACCAACCGTTTCAGGACAATCCACTGCATGATCCCATGGCTCTCGGCTGAACAGGCGCCCCGTTTTCCCCGGCATTTGCCGGACAACGAGGAATACCCTGGCCTGATCGCCGCAGGCGGGGCACTGACGCCGGCATGGCTGGAAGCAGCCTACAGCCAGGGCGTGTTTCCCTGGTATAACCGCAACGAACCCATACTCTGGTGGTCACCCGACCCGCGTGCCGTACTGTTCCCCGAAGACTTGCGCCTGCACCGTCGTTACCTGCGCTGGCTGAAATCCTGTACCTGGACCATCACCATCGACCAGGCCTTCGCCGCCGTCATCAAGGGCTGCGCCGAACCGCGCAAACAGCAGGCGGATACCTGGCTGAACCCGGCCATGCAACGGGCCTATATCCACCTGCATCAGCTGGGTAAGGCCCATTCCTTCGAGGTCTGGGACGGGCCACGGCTGGTGGGCGGGTTGTATGGCCCCTGTCGCGGACAGGTCTTTTTTGCCGAATCCATGTTTTCGCGCCAGAGCAATGCCTCACGCGTGGCCCTGACGGCCGCCTGCATCCGCCTTCGCCAGTGCGGCTTCAGCCTGCTCGACTGCCAGATCATGAACCCGCACCTGGAAAGCCTGGGTGCCTGCCATGTTCCCAGGGCCGAATTTCTTCGCAGTATCCGCAGCCCGCGCCCTGCTGCCCAGCCACGGGACTGGCAATGGGTGCTGCCCGCATGCGATTTGCTGGAACATTTGCCGATACACCAGCCGGAATCAAGGCTATAATCCCCCGTTCATTTCTCACAACTACAGCACCATGAGCCAGCAATTTCTGGAATTTGAACAACCCATTGCCGAACTGGAAGCCAAGATTCGCGAGCTGCAGTATGTCAGCAGCGACAATGCCATGGATCTTGAAGATGAAATACGGCGGCTGCAGGAAAAACTGCAGAACAAGGCACGGCAGATCTACGAAAACCTCACGCCCTGGCAGGTGGTACAGCTGGCCCGCCATCCACAAAGGCCCTATACCCTGGATTACATCCAGCACCTGTTTACCGATTTCGAAGAGCTCCACGGCGACCGCAACTTTGCCGATGACAAGGCCATGGTGGGTGGCGTGGCCCGTCTGGATGGCCAGCCGGTCATGGTGATCGGCCATCAGAAGGGGCGGGATACGAAAGAAAAGATTCGGCGCAATTTCGGCATGCCCCGCCCGGAAGGCTACCGCAAGGCCCTGCGCTTGATGAGCATGGCCGAGCGCTTCCACATGCCCATCCTCACTTTCATCGACACACCGGGCGCCTATCCCGGCATCGGTGCCGAAGAACGCGGCCAGAGCGAAGCCATCGCCAAGAACCTGCAGGTGATGTCGGGCCTGAAGGTACCCATCCTCTGCACCGTCATTGGCGAGGGAGGCTCCGGTGGCGCACTGGCCATCGGCGTGGGGGATGTCACCCTGATGATGCAATACAGCACCTACTCGGTGATTTCCCCGGAAGGCTGTGCCTCCATTCTGTGGAAAAGCGCGGAAAAGGCACCGGATGCCGCCGAAACCCTGGCCATTACCTCCGATCGCCTGTCGCAACTCGGCCTGGTGGACGAAGTGATTCCGGAACCACTGGGAGGCGCACACCGTGCACCGGAAACCGCCGCACAAAGCCTGAAACAGGCCCTGTGCCGCCACCTGCACCGCTTGCAGGAACATGCGCCGGAAGCACTGGTGGAACAACGCTACCAGCGCCTGCTGAATTACGGTGTGGTCAAGCACTGAACTGCCCAGCCAGCCCTCCCCCACGGCGCTGGCCGGCTGGCTGGCCCGTTTTGACTGCAAACGCTGGCTGGTCGCCTTCAGTGGCGGTGCGGACTCCACCGCCCTGCTCCACCTGCTGCGGCGCGTGACACACCCCCATCCCCCCATCCATGCCATTCATGTCGACCATGGGCTTCAACCCGGCTCGGCTGACTGGGCAGCCCACTGCCAACAAGTCTGCGCCAGCCTGCAGATCCCGTTGAACTGCATCAAGGTTGAAGTGGCAAGCCATGGCAAGGGCACGGAAGCGGCTGCGCGACAGGTACGCTACCGCGCCTTTCAACAACAAATGAAAAGCGGTGATGGCCTGTTGCTGGCCCACCATGAAGATGATCTGGCCGAAACCCTGCTGCTCAACCTGTTCCGCGGTGCCGGACTGCATGGCCTGAGCAGCATGTCCCCGGCCCGTGCTTTTGCCCAGGGCATGCTGCTGCGCCCCTTGCTGGGCATGCGCAAATCCACCTTGCTGCGCTGGCTGCGGCAGGAAAACATTGCCTGGCTGGAAGACCCCAGTAATGGGGAAAATTACTTCCGGCGCAACTGGATTCGCAACCACCTGCTGCCGCAAATCCGACAACACTGGCCCCAGGCCAGCCAGCAGATCGCCCATACGGCCCGCCACCTGCAGGAAAGCCGGCAACTGGTGGACAGCCTGGCCGAAACCCGCCTGAACGCGTTGTATTCCGCTGAATTCCCCCAGGCACTGGATTGCAGGGCACTCCTTTCGCTACAACCGGCCCTGCAAAGACAATGCCTGCGCCTGTGGCTGAAAAACCGGCAGGGTCACTACCCCGAACGCGCCAAACTGGAAGAAATCCGTAAGGCCCTGGCAACACGCCACCAAAGCTGGTCCATTCCCTGGCAAGGGCTGGAAATCATCCACTGGCGGCAAAGCCTGCATCTAATGCCCCCCCTGGATCGGCCTGATCACTGGCAACAAGACTGGGATGGGCAAAAACCGCTGCCCCTGCCCCGTGGTTGTGGCCGGCTGCAACTGCTGGGGCCGGCCATCCACGATCCAGTACAATGGCGAGTCAGCCTGCGTCAGGGTGGAGAACGCATGCAACTGGCGGGGCGCAAGCATCATCACCAGCTCAAGAAACTGTTGCAGGCCGCACAACTGCCACCCTGGGAACGCAAGGCCCTGCCACTGATCCATGACCAGAATGGCACATTACTCGCAGCCGGTGACCAATGGCTCAGCCAGGCCATGCTGGACTGGCTCCAGACCCATGGTCTGGCACTGCACTGGCATCGCCCCTGGCGGCACCGTACAATGCGCCCAGCCTCGACGGAAAGCCCAACATGAGTGAAGAAACCATCCCTTTCGAACAAGCCCTGCAACAACTGGAAGAAACCGTCCAGCAACTGGAAAAGGGTGAACTGAGCCTGGAACAGGCCATGGAAACCTACGAACGCGGCGTGCAACTGGTGCAGCAATGCCAGCAGGCGCTGCAACAGGCCGAACTGAAGATGCAAACCCTGGCCCAGTCATTGGAAAATACTCCGGACGACGCATGACGCTTTTTGAATCCTGGCGGAAACGCTTCGACCGTCACCTGGCAGCACGCCTGCCCGCCGCAGACGCCCCCCCCACCCGGCTGCACCAGGCCATGCGCTACAGTGCCCTGCTGGGCGGCAAGCGGGTACGCCCCCTGCTGGTCTACCTTACCGGGCAGGCGCTGGGCGTGGAGGCGGAAAAACTGGACGATGCCGCCGTGGCCGTGGAGCTGATCCATGCCTATTCCCTGATTCACGATGACCTGCCGGCCATGGACAACGACGCCCTGCGCCGGGGCCAACCCACCTGCCATATCGCCTTTGACGAAGCCACCGCCATTCTCGCCGGAGACGCTCTGCAGGCGCTGGCTTTTGAAATCCTGCTGGCCAACCCGTACCTCAACGAGCACAGCCGGGCCAGAATGGGCCTGGAACTGGCCCGGGCCTGTGGCTCGCTGGGCATGGCCGGCGGGCAGGCGCTGGACCTGGCCGCCACCGGCAAGACACTGGACCTGCAGGCGCTGGAGACCATGCACCGGCTGAAAACCGGCGCGCTGATTCAGGCCAGCATTACCATGGCCTGCCTGGCGGCCGGCGACCTGCCCGAGCCACAAACCCGCGCCTTGGCCCGCTTCGGTGAACACCTGGGACTGGCCTTTCAGGTGCGGGACGACATTCTCGACGAAGTGGGTGAAACCCGGACCCTGGGCAAACAGGCCGGTGCCGACCGCGCCCTGGGCAAGGCCACCTACCCGGCCATACTCGGGCTTTCACAGGCACAAGCCCATCTGGAAAAGCATCACCAGCAGGCACTGCGGGCACTCGAGAACTTTGGCGAAGAAGCCGACCCCTTGCGAGCACTGGCGGAAGCGGTGGTGGTGCGGGATCATTGAGCCGCTAGCCAAACCGGCTATTCCGCACTGTCGGAAAACACCCGCTGGGCCGGCATCAGTGCATTGAAGACAAACGGCGTATCGGCCATATCCACCGGCTCGGCCGCTACCGTGGTCATGGGGCGGTAGGGCAGCGGCCCGGCTTCCATGTCGAACCAGAAGGTATAGAGGCGGCCCCAGCTCAGCGCGTTGCCCGCCGGCGCGTCCCAGCGCAGGGTCTGGCCGGTCTGGGTGAAAGTCCAGTCATTGGCGGTATCGGCGTCCACATCGTAAAAGCCGGCCTGCAGTACATTCAGCCCCGGGTCGATATCGAAACGCAGACGGGTAATGGCCGGGTCATAGTCATGATTGACCAGTGCCAGCACCCAGCGAAACACGCCGTTACCCAGGGGCAGCACCTTCACCGCCAGGCCGGCATGACCCTGCCCATTGTCATAGGTATGGCTGGAAGCCTCAGGGCCGGGGTTGGCCGGATCGACCCAGGCATCGAGGATGGAGCCGTTGGCAAAAGCTTGTGAAACCGGAAAACTCCAGCCACCATACTGATCCTGTGTCGGTGATACGCCCACATGGCCCATGCTGTTGAAAATATTGATATCATCCCGAACCAGATACCAAGCCTCAACAAGATATGTTGACTGTGTATCCCCCAGTTCTGTGGGGTCGACTACCATGAAAGCTGATTGATCTCCAGGCGCAAATACCTGTGCAACCTCTTCATCACAGGCTGTACCTGCTAATCTGGGTTGGGGCAGATCATTCGGCGCAAAACCGGACCCACATTGGTTCCAATCAACACTGTGTGCAGGAATCTCACTTCTAGGCCCCATAAACTGGGGCACATTATTGGTTGTTGAGCTGTATACATCTACGCATCCAACACCCGCACTATTATCCGGATGGTTGGCTGACCATAGAATCGATGCATAGTATCCACTTGGATCTGCAGGATCCCATGGGTAGTATCCACTCCCACCCTGATCACAGCTGCATTCATCATTGATCGTATTGAAAGCGTGCTTGGCCCGTGACTTTCCTATCTGCCTCAACTGGCCATTATCAATTCTGTACATGTTCCAAACTAGAATCGGGTGCTGATCCATCTGGTATGGAGGGGGATAAGGTTGCTCCTGGCTGGTTGAAAAACGCCGGAACCAGGGTACATCAGCTGTACCCACATTCCGTAAACGCGCATTGGGCGCAATCACCAGCGGATCAGGATTCATTTGGGAAACCAGGCTAACTTTCTCCAAAGCGATGTCCGTTTGATAATTCACCCCATCATCCCACTGGGGATAATTACACAGTGCAGTAGTGCTTTTGGGCATCTCAGTTGCTGAATTGATATCCAGGATCGCACGCCCCAAGGACAACAAGGCATCCTGTTTCAGCCCCATCCAGTCCAATAAGGCAGGGCCTGCATACATACTGATGGCATCAAGAAAAAGTCCATTGGAGTCAGGACGAAGGTAAAAATGAAAATCTCGAGCGATCAGCCACACCTGGGCACTGGAATCAACGATATGGAGTTCTGTCAGACTATCCGTTGGCCTCAACAACAGGTGCAGCGTTTTGCTGCGTTTCCCTTGTTCAATAAACAACGCTTGCTCCATGGACAGTTCCCCTTGGGAAAATCCCAGGAACTTACGTTGTTTCATGCGTATGGACAGGCCCGGTTTCCTGCCAAGTGGAATCTGCCACCCCAGATAACCTGGTGAAACTGTTTTACGACTGCCCCACTGAAGACGCAAATGATACTGGTCCAGTTGGGCCTGGCTAAACTCGACATACAACATGCCCTGATCCAGCGGCAGGGCTGTTACGGCCTGAACCTCATTTACAAGGAACATCACCAGAAACAACAAGCATTTCTTCAGCATAAAAGCTTCTCAACAATCAGGGCATACATCCGCTGCAAGTTTCGCAAATCCGCAACGGAAACGCACTCGTTGACCTGATGAATGGTGGCATTGACCGGGCCCAGCTCCACTACCTGGGCGCCGGTGGGGGCAACGAAGCGGCCATCGGAGGTGCCACCACCGG
>JALWTZ010000090.1 GCA_026993285.1 Lysobacterales bacterium
GGAAGGTCTCAGCCGGACACAGCTGGAACAGGAACAGCCACAGCAACTGGCCGATTTTCTCGCCGATCCGGTTCAGCATCGGCCACCAGGCGCGGAACCACTGGAAGCCCTGGTGACCCGTGTGGGTACCGTGCTGGAACAACTGGCCCGGCATGACGCCACTCACCACCTTTTGCTGGTTCACGCCGGGGTGATTCGTGCTGCCCTGGCCCATACACTGGCCCTGCCCCTGACGGCCTTGTACCAGGTGGAAATCCGAACTGCCCATTTCACCTGTCTGCACTATCAACAGGGGCGCTGGTCCCTGCTGGGCATCAATCTCCCCCATCCCTGACCCTTTGGAATGCCTGGCGGATAAGCCTTTTCTAAATTATTGTTTTCTAATTACTTCCTCAAAGGGGAGGGCATTGACAAATATCAAGGGCGGGCCATTCGAGACTTGGCAGAATGGCCCTATCCTGCACTTGCGGGTCTATAAACCTTGACTGACATGGGGGAAACACATGGCTAGAGTTATCGTAATGGGCGCTGGCGTCGGTGGCATGAGTGCCGCCTATGAGCTGCGCGCCACCCTGGGGCGTGAACACCAGATCACCGTTATCAACCCGGTAGAAGAATTTCAGTTCACCCCGTCCAACCCCTGGCTGGCGGTAGGCTGGCGTACACCGGATGCCATCACCGTACCGGTACGCAAGTATCTGGAAAGAAAAAACATCGAGTTTATCGTGGACCCGGTGGTGGAAATCCAGGCCAAGGAAAACAAGCTGGTACTGGCCTCCGGACGGGTGGAAGACTATGACTATCTGGTGATTACCACCGGCCCCAAGCTGGCTTTCGAGGAAGTGCCCGGTCTGGGCCCTGCCGGACACACGCAATCCATCTGTACCACACCCCACGCCGCCAAGGCACTGGAAGCCTACGAAAAATTTGTTCAGGATCCCGGTCCCATCGTGGTGGGCGCGGTTCAGCTGGCCTCCTGTTTCGGCCCGGCCTACGAATTCGCCACCATTCTCGATACCGACCTGCGCAAGCGCAAGATTCGAGACCAGGTACCCATCACCTTTGTCACTGCCGAGCCCTATATCGGCCATCTGGGCCTGGGCGGCGTAGGTGATTCCAAGGGCCTGATGGAAGCCGAGCTGCGCAACCGTCACATCAAGTGGATCTGTAACGCCAAGGTGCTGGAAGTCACCGAGGACAAGATCAAGGTGGCCGAGCACAATGCCCAAGGCGAGGTCATCCAGGAGCACGAGCTGGAGCACAAGTTCGCCATGCTGCTGCCGGCCTTCAAGGGGGTGGACCCGGTGGCCAATGTGGAAGGGCTGTGCAACCCGCGCGGCTTCGTGCTGGTGGACAAGCACCAGCGCAACCCCACCTATCCCAATATCTATTCCGCCGGTGTCTGTATCGCCATCCCGCCGGTGGAAGCCACCCCCGTGCCCACCGGCGCACCCAAGACCGGCTTCATGATCGAGACCATGGTCACCACCCTGGTACACAACATCAAGCATGATCTGGAAGGGCAGGCACCGGAAACCGTGGGTACCTGGAATGCCATCTGCCTGGCGGACATGGGCGATACCGGCGCGGCATTCGTCGCCCTGCCTCAGATCCCACCGCGAAATGTCACCTGGACCAAGGTGGGCAAATGGGTGCACTACGCCAAGATTGCCTTCGAGAAATACTTCATGCGCAAGATGAAGACCGGCTCCACCGAGCCGCTGTATGAAAAATATGTGCTCAAGGCACTGGGTATCAAACGCCTGAAATAAACCAGCATGAAATGACGAGCCCCCCAGGGCACTTCAACCCGGCTTCTGCCGGGTTTTTTTTTTGCAAGCTTCCCACAACAAATCTGTCAATCCAATTCAGAAATGTCCCCTTTAGACTGAGAGGTTATGGGTTGTGTTGTGAGGTTGTCTGGCCACTCCATGGACGCCGCCAGGGGTGATCAGCAGGTGGTTTCCACAGAGGCCTGTTCTGTTGCCTGATCTTTGCCTGCTCGA
>JALWTZ010000091.1 GCA_026993285.1 Lysobacterales bacterium
CTGAAAACCCTGCCGGAGCTGCGCGCCCTGCATTCCACCGGCTGGATGCAGGGCTGGGAAGACGCACTGGCCCAGTGGCTGCCGCCCGTGCTGGCGCCGCCACGCCCGTTGGGCCTGCTGCTCTGGCTCTTGCCCGTGGGGCTGGCCATTGTCTGGCTGGATCACTGGCTGGCGGCCCGTTCCCTGCTGGCGGCACTGCTCTTTGAAACCTTGCTGCTGTTGCATGTTTTGCGTCTGCCGCAGATCGAGGAAGACCACGCGCCCCATGAGGCAACCGAATCCGCCAGCTTCCCCGGTGCCTTTGCCGTGGAAGAACAGGAACTGCTGGAACAGGTACAGGGCTGGTTTGGCCCGGCGCTCTGGTTTGCCTTGCTGGGCCCGGCGGGGGCCGTGTTGTATCGCATGCTCAACCAGCAAACGGAACAAGGCGCGGAGGAAAATCTGCAAGATTGCAATGACCAGCTACGCTTGCGCTGGCTGGTGAACTTTCCCGTGGCCCAGTTGATGGGTCTGGGCCTGGCCGTGGTGGACAATTTTGCCCCCATTTTCCACCAATGGAAAAACCAGCAATGCCCGGAGACCGGCAGCCGCTTTGACCTGCGTTGCCGTTTTCTTGGCCAGGTATTGCGCATGGCGGTGGACGATGCCATCCGCACGGCACAGAAACTGGGCAACTCGCAACTGGATGCGGAAGACCCCCACAGCCGCCGCTGGATGGTGCAAAAACTGATGCAGCGGGTACAGTGGCTGTGGCTGACGGTACTGGCGTTGCTGACGCTGGGTGGATTGCTGGGCTGATGCGCTGGCTCTTGCTGTGGTATTTGCTGCTGGCCGTGCCCGTGCAAGCAGCACGCCTGATTTCCTTGGCACCCCATTTGACCGAGCTGGTATATGAAGCCGGTGCCGGTGACCAGCTGGTGGCGGTATCCAGCTGGTCGGACTACCCGCCCGAGGCCACGCGCCTGCCCCAAGTCAGCGATGCCTTTCATGCCGACTACGAGGCCATTCTGCAACTGGAGCCGGACTGGGTTCTGGTCTGGAAGGAAGGCACGCCGGTACAAATTCAGCACAAGCTGCAATCACTGGGCCTGCCCGTATGGGCCATTTCCATCCGCAAGCTGGCGGATATTCCCGCCACCCTGCGAGCCATGGGGCAGCGGGCCGGCACGCAGGCACAGGCTGAGCAGGCCGCAAGCCGGTTTGAACAGCGCCTGCTCGAGCTGGGGCCGGTACACCGTGCCGTACCGGTGCCGGTGTTCATCCAGATCAGCCACAAGCCGCTGATGACCGTCAATGGCGAACACCTGCTTTCCGAAGTGGTGGCATTCTGTGGCGGTCGCAATGTCTTTGCCGATCTGCCCACGCTGGTGCCACGAGTGGGGCTGGAAAGCCTGCTGCAACGCAAGCCGGCCTGGGTGCTGCAAAGCACCTCCCAGCCAGAAACCATCTGGCACCAGCGGGTGGAACAGGGACTGCTGCCTGAGATTCAGGTCCTGTCCCTGCCACCCGAACACTGGCTGCGCCCCACCTCCCGCATGCTCCAGGGCCTGGAGCGCATCTGCCGGGTATTTCAAACGAATAAAGAATCTTAGTTTCTTTTGGGTTCGTTTAAGTTTGAGCTGGGCGGATAAAGCTTTGCGTTATGGACTTGTCATTCATCTTTCGTTCCAGCCGAATAAAAGGAGAATTGTCGTACTTGTTAAATCGGCCCAGGCCTCCGGGCGCCGCTGCGGGTCGGGCAGGGCGGGGGCAATTCCCCCGGATGGGGAATTGAGTGCCGTTGAGGCAGGAAGCCGAATCGGCACGACCCCGGCCTGTACGACGGAAAGCAGCGGAAACAAGCCCGGAAAGCCGAGGTTTTTTGTGGCCCTTTTTTCTGAAAAAAGGGCCTTGCGGGCCTGTTCTGATGATTTTAGAAGCAACTGGGGAAAAGGCCCGCAACAGGGTACGCGAATTTTATCTGAGTGGTGAAATGATGCTGGATTTGGAGGAAGCTTATCGG
>JALWTZ010000092.1 GCA_026993285.1 Lysobacterales bacterium
AAGCCGCATTCCACCATTGGACTTGAACGGGTTCCGGTGCAATACACTGCGCTATTGCACCCTGCGATGCTGACTGCTTCAGCTCAGGCCGGCCGGGAGCGTACTGCGCAGTACGTCACTGGACGGGCAGGGTTCTCACAACGCAGAGATACGGAAAACAAGCCGATCAGTATCTTTTTTGTACAGCTCCCGTTTTGGGCGAGCGGTTTTTCGTAGATCCAGGCGCGCGGGCTGGATCACGAGGGAGCGTACATCAAGTACGTGACCGAGTGAGACAGTCTTTGCAACACAGAGATACGGAAAACAAGCCGTCCAAAACCCGATGGCATGGTAAAATCCGCCCGTTCGAACGCATACCAACCACAGGTGACACATGGCAGGACACAGTAAATGGGCCAATATCCAGCACCGCAAGAAGGCGCAGGATGCCAAGCGGGGCAAGATCTTTACCCGCATCATTCGTGAAATCACCATCGCAGCCCGTCAGGGCGGTGGTGATCCGGAGTCCAACCCGCGCCTCAGGCTGGCGGTGGAAAAGGCCAATGGCGCCAACATGCCCAAGGACAACATCGAGCGGGCCATCAAGAAGGCCACCGGCGAGCTGGACGGGGTCAACTACGAGGAAGTGCGTTACGAAGGTTATGCGCCCGGCGGTGTGGCGGTGATGGTGGATTGTGTCACCGACAACCGCAATCGCACAGTGGCCGAGGTGCGCCATGCCTTCTCCAAGCACGGCGGCAGTCTGGGTACGGATGGCTCGGTGGCCTATCTGTTCAGCAAGATTGGTGTATTGAGTTTTGCGCCGGGCAGTGATGAAGACACCATCATGGACGCCGCCCTGGAAGCCGGCGCCGAGGATGTGGTGACCGAGGAAGACGGCTCCATCGAGGTGACCACCAGCCCGGATGATTTTCTTCAGGTCAAGGAAGGCATGGAGGCCGCCGGCCTGCAACCCGATGATGCCGAGGTGACCATGCGCCCGGCCACCTGGGTGGAACTGGATGCCGAGGCGGGCCGCAAGATGCTCAAGTTTCTCGACATGGTGGAAAGCCTGGATGATGTGCAGGATGTCTATCACAACGCCGAGATTCCTGCCGAGGCATACGAAGGTTGACCTCAGGCGTGCCTGGTTACAGCCGTATTCTGGGCATTGATCCCGGTTCCCGCCGTACCGGCTGGGGGGTGATTGACAGCCGGAATGACCACCATGAACTGGTGGCGGCCGGGGTGATTCAGGCCATGCAATCCGGGCAGGATACCGCTTTCCCGGAGCGCCTGCGGGTGATTTTTTCCGAGCTGGATGCGCTCATTCGCCAGTGGCTGCCCACGGAAGTGGCGGTGGAACAGGTATTCATGAGCCGCAACGCCGATTCGGCGCTGAAGCTGGGGCAGGCGCGCGGCGCGGCCATCTGCGCGGCGGTACAGCACGGCCTGCCCGTGCATGAATATGCGCCGAGACTGATCAAGCAGGCCCTGGTGGGCAAGGGTGGGGCGGACAAGGCTCAGGTGCAGCACATGGTGCGAGTCATTCTTGCCATTGCCGAACCCGTGCAGGAAGATGCCGCCGATGCCCTGGCGGCCGCCATCTGTCATGCCCACAGCATGCGCACCCGTGGCATTCTGCGGCAGCAGGGCAGGGCATTCTGATGGGGGGCATGGCATGATCGGGCGGATACGGGGCGTGCTGGTTCACAAGGCGCCTCCCTTTCTGATGGTGGAAGCCGCTGGCTTGGGCTATGAACTGGAAGCCCCGCTGTCGCTGTTTGCCGAGCTGCCGGAAACCGGGCGGGAAGTCTGTTTGCTGACCCATTTCATGGTCAAGGAGGATCTGCAAACCCTGTATGCCTTCAGCAGCGAAAGCCAACGCGACCTCTTTCGCCTGCTGCTGCGCATCTCCGGCGTGGGCGGCAAGCTGGCCCTGGCCATGTTGTCGGCCATGAGCCCGACCCAGTTGCAGCAATGCGTGGCCGCCGGAGATATCACCACCCTGTGCCGCATTCCCGGTATCGGCAAGAAAACCGCCCAGCGGCTGGTGCTGGAGCTGAAGGACAAGCTGGGCCCCGTGCAGGGTACCGGAGCGGAAACCGGCACAGCCGTGGCCGCGTCCACGCCACTGGCCGAGGCCCGCGCGGCGCTGGAAGCCCTGGGCTACAAGCCTGCCGAGGCCGAACGCATGCTGGCACGGGTGCCGGAAGCCGACGGCCTGCGTACCGAAGCGCTGATTCGCCAGGCACTGGCACAATCACTGGGAGGCTGAAATGGACGAAAGCCCGGAACGCATCATCAGCCCGGAATTGTCAGAAGAAGACCAGCTGGAGGCCCGAATTCGCCCGCAAAGCCTGGCAGACTACACCGGGCAGCAGGCGGTACGGGAGCAGATGGCCATCTACATCGAAGCGGCCAGAAAACGCAACGAAGCGCTGGATCATGTACTGATCTTCGGCCCGCCGGGGCTGGGCAAGACCACTCTGGCGCATATCATTGCCAATGAAATGGGCGGCAACCTGCGGCAGACATCCGGCCCGGTGGTCGAGAAAGCCGGTGACCTGGCCGCGCTGCTGACCAACCTGCAGGAAGGCGATGTGCTGTTCGTGGATGAAATCCACCGCCTGAGCCCGGTGGTGGAAGAAGTGCTCTACCCGGCCATGGAAGATTTTCAGATCGACATCATGATCGGCGAAGGCCCGGCGGCACGCTCCATCAAGCTGGATCTGCCCCGCTTCACCCTGGTGGGGGCCACCACCCGCGCCGGCTTGCTTACCTCGCCACTGCGTGACCGCTTCGGTATTGTGCAGCGGCTGGAGTTCTATTCCCACGAGGAGCTGCAACAGATCGTGCTGCGCTCTAGCCGCATCCTGGGCATTGACGCAGAAAGCGATGGTGCGCTGGAAATCGCCCGTCGCTCCCGGGGCACGCCGCGTATCGCCAACCGCCTGCTGCGCCGGGTGCGGGATTTTGCCCAGGTGCGCGCCGATGGCATCATCACCCGGGCCGTGGCCGCCGAGGCCATGGGCATGCTGGAAGTGGATGAACGCGGCTTCGACCGCCAGGACCAGCGGCTACTGAAAATCCTGCAGGAAAACTTTGATGGCGGCCCCGTGGGGGTGGATTCCCTGGCTGCCGCCCTGAGCGAGGAGCGGGGCACCATCGAGGATGTGCTGGAGCCTTATCTCATCCAGCAGGGCTACCTGATGCGCACCGCCCGTGGGCGCATGCTCACCGCCAAGGCCTGGCGCTATCTGGGCCTCACGCCCCCGGGCCGGGAAGCCGATCTCTTTGCCGGGCAGGAGGGTGAAGCCGGTGAGTGAATTTCGCTGGCCGGTCCGGGTCTACTGGGAAGATACCGATGCCGGCGGTGTGGTCTATCATGCCAGTTACCTGCGCTTTCTCGAGCGGGCGCGCACGGAATGGCTGCGGGCGGCGGGCATCACCCAGTCCACCCTGGCCGAGCAAAGCGGGCTGGTTTTCGTGGTCAGCCGCATGCAACTGCACTTCCGCGCCCCCGCACGGCTGGATGATGCACTGGAGATCACCGTGAAGCCTCTGCAGGCCCGCCGGGCCTCGCTGGAACTGGAGCAGCAGATTCTCTGTCAGCAGACCTGCCTGCTGACCGCGTCGGTCCGTGCCGCCTGTGTCACCGCCGATGCCTTCAAGCCCACACCCATACCTGAATCCATACTGGAGAAACTGCATCGATGAACACCGAGCTGGAACTGTGGTCCCTGTTGCTGGGGGCCAGTCTGCCCGTCAAGGCCGTGATGGCGATATTGCTGCTGGCTTCCTTTGCTTCCTGGGTGGTGATCTTTCGCAAGAAATTGTCGCTGAGCCGCAGCCGCCGGCGGGCTGATGACTTTGAAGACCGCTTCTGGTCCGGCACGGATCTCAATTCCCTCTACAGCCAGATCAAGCACGAAGGGCGTGATGAAACCGGCATGTCCGGCATCTTCGCCGCCGGTTTCCGTGAGTTCGCCCGCCTGCGCCAGCGCAAGGGCGTGCAGGCACAGGTGCTGGTGGAAGCGGCTGAACGCGGCATGCGCATCGCCCTGAACCGGGAAATCGACCGGCTGGAATCCAGCCTGGAATTTCTCGCCACCGTTGGCTCCACCAGCCCCTACATCGGCCTGTTCGGCACGGTCTGGGGCATCATGATCTCCTTCCACGCCCTGGGCAATACCGCTCAGGCCACCATTGCCATGGTGGCACCGGGCATTTCCGAGGCGCTGATCGCCACCGCCATGGGCCTGTTTGCCGCCATTCCCGCCGTGGTGGCCTACAACCGCTATGCCACCCAGGTGGAGCGGCTGGAAAACCGCTATGAAACCTTCAAGGACGAGTTCTCCAGCCTGTTGCAGCGGCAAGCCTTCATGAGTGAAGAAGGCTGAACCATGGCCCGCAAGCGACGCAAGCTGCAAGCCCAGATCAATGTCGTGCCCTACATTGATGTCATGCTGGTTTTGCTGATTATCTTCATGGTCACCGCCCCCCTGCTGAATCTGGGCGTGGAAATCGAATTGCCCGAATCCGATGCCCAGCCGCTGGATGTACAGCAGGAACCTCTGGTGGTGACCGTGGACAAGAACGGTGATTATTTTCTCAACCTGGATGGCACCGCCGAGCTGGTGGACGAAGCAACGCTGAAGAAGAAGGTCGCTGCTTTCGTGCGCCGAAACCCGAATTTGCCGGTACTGGTAGGCGGTGACGAACAGGTGCCCTACGGCATGGTTTTTGAGCTGATGGTCCTGCTGCAGCAGGCCGGAGTGCCCAGGGTGGGCCTGATGAGCGACCCGGAAAGCTGATCCCATGGGAGAGCGCCTGCTGGACAACCTCAAGGCCATCGGGCTGGCAGTGCTGGTGCATGTGCTGTTGCTGGGTCTGTTGGCACTGGGGCTGAACCCGCCCAGCAGCAAGGTACAGCCCCCGCGTGCCGTGGTGCAGGCCACCCTGGTGGACATGACCGCCGTGCAACAGGCCCGGAAAGAAAAACAGCGCAAGGAAAAGGCCGCGCGAAAGCGCAAGCAAGCCGAAGAAAAAAAACGCCAGGAAGAAGCCTACAGGAAGGAACTGGAAAAGAAACTGATCGAACAGCGCAAGCGCAAGCAGGCCGAAGCCGAGAAAAAACGCCGCCTGCAGGCGAGGAAAAAGGCCGAGGAAAAGAAAAAGCGCGAGCAGGAGAAAAAGCGCAGGGAAAAGGAGCGTCGCCTGGCGGAAGAACGGCGCAAACAGCAGGAACGGCTGGAAGCCATCGAACGCCTGCGAAAAGCCCGTGAAAAGGCAGAAAAGGAACGCAAACTGGAACAGGAACGCCTGAAACAACTGCAGCAGCAACAACAGGCCGCCGAGCGGGCAAGGCAGCAAAAACTGGAGGAAGAACGGCGCAAGCAATTGCTGGCCGCCGAGCAAAGCCGTCTGGATCAGGCACGCCTGGCCACGCTGGAAGAACAATACATCGCGGCCATTCAGGCACTGGTTACCCAGAACTGGATTCGTCCACCCACGGCGGAAAAAGGGCTGAACTGCAAGGTACGGGTACAGCAGATTCCCGGCGGGGAAGTGGTGGGTGCTACCGTGATCACGCCCTGTAATGCCGATGAAGCCACGCGGCGCTCCATTGTCAACGCCGTGATGCGTGCCCAGCCCTTGCCCTACCGTGGCTATGAATCCGTTTTTCGCCGACAATTCACCTTCAACTTTATCTACTGAGGCAGGACCATGAACCCAATGACCCGATCAACGCACAGCCGCATGCTTTTGGCCCACTGGCTGCCGGGCCTGCTGCTGGCCCTGTTGCTGGCATTGCCGGAAACCGGCCGGGCCGAACTGGAAATCGACATCATTGCCGGTGTGGAAGGCGCCATTCCCATCGCTGTCGTGCCCTTTGAATGGAAGGATGCCGGCCCGCCACCCAGCCAGGATATCAGCCGTATCGTGCATGACGACCTGGCCCGCTCCGGCCAGTTCAAGCCCATGCGCACCCATGACATGGCCGATCTGCCGCATGACATGACAGAAGTGAACTTCGCCACCTGGCGCCTGCTGCAAACCGACTACCTTACGGTGGGGCGTATGCAGCCCCAGGCCGGTGGTGGCTATGAAGTGCGTTTTGAATTGCTGGATGTACATACCGGCCAGCGCCTGCTGGGCTACGCATTGCAGGCCCGTGAAGGAGAACTGCGCCAGACCGCGCACCAGATTTCAGACCTGATCTATGAAAAAATCATGGGTGTGCCCGGCGCCTTCAATACCCGTATCGCCTATGTGGTGGTCAACCAGCCGGGCCTGCGCCGCTATGCCCTGGCGGTGGCGGATGCCGATGGTTACGGGCCGCAGTACGCGGTACAGTCCGATGAGCCCATTCTGTCGCCTTCCTGGTCGCCGGACGGGCAGAAGCTGGCCTATGTTTCCTTCGAGGAAGGGCGCTCCTCCATCTATGTGCAGGATCTCAGAACCGGTCAGCGGGAAAAACTGGCTTCGATGAAAGGCATCAACGGTGCCCCGGCCTGGTCGCCGGACGGCAGCCAGCTGGCCATGGCCCTGTCGCGCAGCGGCAATCTGGAGATTCATGTCATGGACATGGGCACGCGCAAGCTCAGGCAACTCACCCATCACTGGGCCATTGACACCGAACCGGCCTGGATGCCGGACGGAAAAACCATCCTCTTCACTTCCGATCGTGCCGGTCGCCCGCGGATCTATCGCATTCCGGCAGCGGGTGGCAAGGCGGAACGGCTCAGCTTCGAGGGTGACTACAATGCCAAGGCCTCGGTTTCACCGGATGGCAAGCAGGTGGCCATGGTGCTGGGGCGGGACAATGACTACCGCATCGCGGTACAAAGCCTGGAAACCGGCATCGTGCGTATTCTCACCCCCGGTTTTCTCGACGAATCGCCCAGCTTCTCTCCCAACGGCAGCATGATCATCTACGCCGCCAGCGAAGCAGACCGGGGCGTGCTGGCAGCGGTGAGCGCCGATGGCCGTGTGCGCCAGCGGCTGGTGCTGTCCAACGGTGATGTGCGTGAACCGGCCTGGTCGCCTTACCGAAGGTAACCCGCAGCAGACCGGTGATGGGCAACAGAACTGTCATTTGAACCGGTGATCGGAAAAAAACGGGGGAAATTTCAGTTTTTTCCCCTCATGACGTTAAATTTTAACGGTGATTTTGCTAAAGTCCCCCTGTTTCGGCAGCCGCAATGCCGTACAATCCGTGAGCAGATCATCCAACATACGAAATCAGCAGGAGTGACACCATGCAACAAAGCTTGCGCATCATTATTCTCGCCCTGGCCGTCCTGACCCTGGCCGCCTGTTCCGGCAACAAGAACACCCGTGATGAAGGCGCTGCCGTGGACCAAGGCAGTTCACAAACAGCAGACACTTCTGGTGTGGATCAGGGCGGTGCCGCCCAGATGGACCCGCTGGACGATCCGGACAACATCCTGTCCAAGCGTGTCATCCTGTTCGACTTCGACAAGGCCGTGGTCAAGGACGAGTACCGCAATCTGGTAGAAGCCCATGCCCGCTATGTGGCTGAACATCCCAGTGCCCGTGTCACCCTCGAAGGCCATGCGGATGAGCGTGGTACCCGTGAGTACAACCTGGGCCTGGGCGAGCGCCGGGGCAACGCCGTGGCCAAGCTGATGCAGGCCATGGGCGCTTCCGCCGGCCAGATCAATGTCGTCAGCTATGGCGAAGAACGCCCGGTAGCCCTGTGCCATGCGGAGTCCTGCTGGTATCAGAACCGTCGGGTTGAAATCGTCTACACCAGTCGCTGATCAACAAGCCTGAACCGACCTGCCTGCCAACCCTTCGGCAGGCAGGTCTTTTTGTTTCTGGAGATTGCGCATGCGAACCTGTTTTCTTGCATTTCTGGTCTGCTTGCTGGCTCTGCCCCTGGCGAGCCAGGCTGAACGACTGAGCCTGGCCGAACGCGTACAGCGGCTGGAACAGCAAAAAAGTGGCAACAACCCGGCGCTGGTGGATGCCCTGATGCGGCTGGACCAGTTGCAGGAAGAGGTGCAAATGCTGCGTGGCCTGGTGGAAGAACAGCAGCACCTGATCCAGCAAATGCGCCAGCAGCAAAAGGATCAGTATCTGGATCTGGACCGCCGCCTGCAGCAGCTC
>JALWTZ010000093.1 GCA_026993285.1 Lysobacterales bacterium
GTGCTGTTCACCGCCGACCTCATCCCCGGCCTGCCCTGGGTGCATTTGCCCATCACCATGGGCTATGACCGCTGTGCCGAAACCGTCATCGACGAGAAGGCGCGGGTACTGGCGCAGGCGGTGGAGCAGGGCTGGGCCTTTTTCTTCACCCACGACCCCGACACCGCCCTGGCCCGGGTGGAGCAGGATGAAAAGGGCCGCTACCACGGCGTGCCGCTGGCAGACTAAACCCCGACCAAGCATTTCTTTTCGTGATTTTCTGTGCTCCGTTTCGCAGATTTTGCACTGGGCTTGATTTTTTTATAACGAGTGGATAGGCTCTGTACCACTTTTGAGATAGGAATCACCGAAACCCAGGGAAGAGCTTCGACAAAAGCTTTGTGATGTTCCGGGGATGATTCGGCCAGCAGAGCTCGACAGCCCGGGGCGTGTGTAAAACAACAACCCATACAATCGTGGAGTTCACTGTGAATAAAAAACTGATAGCAATCGCTACAGGTCTGGCTTTTTGTGCCAGTGCCTCAGCCAACGGCAACCAGCCCACTTATTCCCTCAACAAGGATCTGGCCGATGTGCAGAACCGCTGCATCGTCGAGCTGGTGGATCAGGTGGCTGCCGATGAGGTAGGCCCCCTGGCCAATCATTTTGCCGCACGTGGCAATGCCAGCATCAAGGCCACCTACAAGCATTCCATCAAGGGGTTCACCATCAATATGCCTTGCCATGCGGCTGCCAAGGCCTTCGGCAAGGATAATCTGATCAAGTCCATGGAGCCGGATGGCATTGTGTCCATCAACAAGGGCAAGCCAGTCCAGAACCCGGACCCACAGCAGGAATCCTGGGGCACAGGCCGGGTGGGGGGACCGGTGGATGGTACCGGTTATACCGCATGGATCATCGATTCCGGCATTGATCTGGACCATCCGGATCTGAATGTGGACACCTCCCGGGCTTTCTCTGCTGTCCGTGGTGGTGCGGATGACCAGAATGGTCATGGTACCCATGTGGCAGGCACCATTGGTGCACTGGACAATACCATCGGTTCTCTGGGCGTAGCACCCAATACCACCGTGGTGCCGGTTCGGGTGCTGGATCGCCGGGGTTCCGGTTCCATTTCCGGGGTGATTTCCGGTGTGGACTATGTGGCCGCCAATGCGGCACCCGGCGATTGTGTCAATATGAGCCTGGGTGGTGGTATCAGCCAGAGCCTGGATGATGCTGTGTTGGCCGCGGCCGCCAAAGGCCCCATCTTCGCCATTGCAGCCGGCAACGAAGGTCAGGATGCCAACAACTCCTCACCGGCCCGGGTCAATGGCCCCAATGTGTTTACCATTTCGGCCATTGATATCAATGACACCATGCCTTCCTGGTCCAACTGGGGTAACCCGCCGGTGGATTATGCGGCACCGGGTGTGAATATCTTTTCCACCTGGAAAGGTGGTGGTACCAATACCATTTCAGGTACCTCCATGGCTACTCCGCATGCCTGTGCCGTATTGATGCTGACCGGTGGCAATCCTTCCACCAGCGGCACGGCCAATGGTGACCCGGATGGCAACCCGGATCCCATCATTCATCTGTAAGTGTAAGGGGAATGCCGGCTGAAAAAGGCCGGCCATGAGGGGGAAGCCCGGAAGCAAAGCTTCCGGGCTTTTTGGGTATGGGGTTCGTGTTTATCCTGTTTGAGCCAGTGCCTGCTGCAGGTCCTGCAGAATATCGTCCGGGTGTTCCAGCCCCACCGACAGGCGGATCAGCCCCGGGGTAATGCCCACAGCCTGGCGGTCTTTCTCGCTCAGCTTGGCGTGGGTGGTGGAAGCCGGGTGGGTGGCAATACTGCGGCTGTCGCCCAGGTTGGCGCTCAGGGAACACAATTGCAGCCGGTCGAGAAAACGCCGGCCCGCTTCCAGCCCGCCTTCCAGTTCAAAGCAGACCATGGCCCCGCCCCTGCGCATTTGCCGCCGGGCCAGTTCATGCTGCGGGTGGGAAGGC
>JALWTZ010000094.1 GCA_026993285.1 Lysobacterales bacterium
TGACCGGGCAGCTCCATCGCCTGCACGCCTATCGGGGGCAAGTGGTTTTAGTGAATTTCTGGGCCAGCTGGTGCCCGCCCTGCGTGCATGAAATGCCCTCCATGAACCGTTTGCAACAGCACTTCACTGACCAGCCTTTCCGTATTCTGGCCGTCAATCTTGGGGAGGAACCGGCACAAATACAAGCGTTCCTGCACAGGCATCCGGTTGGTTTTCCCGTATTGCTGGACCCGGACCAGTCGCTGGCCCGAACCTGGCAGGTATTCGCCTTTCCCACCAGTTATCTGCTGGACAAGCAGGGCCGGATTCGCTATTCCGTGGCCGGTGGACTGGATTGGAATCGCACCGAAGCACGACAGATCATCGATGTACTGTTGCGTGAATGAATAATTATGAAACGCCCCTGAAAAACAGGCGTTTGGTGTACCATTACCCGCCTGAAAACTCCGAATACTGACAACGGAAAGCCCATGAACTTGCTCCACACCTGTATTGATGAAACACACTGGCACAACCAGGATGCCCATCGGGAAACCTTTCAGAACAACCGTCCTTTCAAGCATCTGGCCATCGACCATTTTTTTCAGCCCGACTTTCTCCAGGGCTTGATGTCGGAATTTCCGGATTTTGAACAGGGCAACTACCTCAACGAAAACGGTGAGCCCGGTGGCAAGTCCACGGTAGAAAAAATACGTGATCTGGGGCCGCATTTCAGCCGCCTGGATGACCTGATTCAGTCCCCGGAATTCCTGCAATGGCTTTCCGAAACCATCGGTATCGGTGATTTGCTCTATGACCCCTGGTATTTCGGCGGTGGTACCCACGAAAACCGCACCGGGCAGGATCTGGACCCGCATGTGGATTTCAACCGCCACCCGGAAACGAATTGGCACCGGCGAGTCAATCTCATCATCTACCTCAATGAAACCTGGGATGCATCCTGGGGCGGTACCATCGACTTGCACAAGGACCCTTACCTGCCGCCGGAACAGGATGAAATCGTACGCATTCTGCCGATGATGAACCGGGCCGTGCTGTTTGAAACCACCGAAAACAGCTGGCACGGTTTTACCCGCATCCAGATTCCCGAGGACGCGCCGGTACAAAGCCGCAAGTCCATTGCCCTGTATTTCTACACCAAGGAGCGACCGGCGGAAGAGCTGGGCCCCACCCATTCCACCATTTATGTGGACCGCCACTTGCCGGAGCACATTCAGGCCGGCCATACCCTCAGCGAGGAGGATGTGCAGCAGATTCGCATTCTTCTGGCCCGCAGGGACGGCCATATCAAGCGTCTTTACAACAACATCACCCACCTGACTGGCGAGGTGGAAAACCTGCGCGCGGCCCAGCCGGCAGTGGTCAAGGAAACCCGCCGGGGCCTGCGCAAACTGTTGCAATGGATGCGTCGCTAGACAAACAGTGGATGCGTCGGGCGCTGCGGCTGGCCGAGCGGGCGGCGGCGGAAGGGGAGGTGCCCGTGGGTGCGCTGGTGCTCCACGGAGATACCGTCATTGCCGAGGCCTGGAACCAGACCATTCAGCGCCATGACCCCAGCGCGCACGCGGAAATTCTGGCCCTGCGCGAGGCGGGTGAAAAACTGGGGAATTACCGCCTGCCGGAATGCAGCTTGTATGTCAGCCTGGAGCCATGCCCCATGTGCGCCGGCGCCATCGGCCACGCCCGGCTGAAGCGGGTGGTGTGGGCTGCCAGCGACCCCCGAACCGGCGCGCTGGGCGGGCGTACGCAGCTGTTTGATTCCGGTGCCATCCTGCACCGGAAGATCACTTTTCAGCCCGGCGTATTGGCGGAAGAAGCCGCGGCACTGCTGCAGGACTTCTTCCGACAGCGGCGCTAGGCCAGTGTTGCCTAACGTTCGTCTCCAGCCTCGTAGATACCAGTAACCGGCTGTGCCTGATTGCTGGTGCGCCAGCCCCGGTACATGCCGGCGGTATTGAACACGGCCACGGGTTTGCCTTG
>JALWTZ010000095.1 GCA_026993285.1 Lysobacterales bacterium
TCCGGGTCATTGGTGGGCAACAGCTCAAAGCCTTCCGGCAAGGTTTTCACCGGCTGCCAGCGCAGGGTGTCCCTGGGCCATTGTTTGCCGGTCTTGTCCGTGGGCATGGACCACCAGGCCTGCCCGACACGCAGATATAGCGTTTTGCTGGGCTTGTGCAAGAAGAGATCATCGTTGGTGTTGACGGCAAATTCCAGCTTGTCGTGCAGGGGCTGCACCCATTCCTTCCGCCGCAGGATGCGCGCCCAGTACAAATGATCCGAATCCATTTGCAGCAGATGGGCCGGGCGCTGGCGCACACGGATGACGGGTGGCTCATTGCGTATTTTCACCGACTCGGGCCGGATCTTGTTCGCGGTTGGCTGTTCCGCCTTTTCTTTCACCGGCATGGGCTGGCAGGCGGTCAATGCCAGAGCCAGCAGGCACCACAGCAATCCTGTTTTTTTCATCAGCAATTCTTCTCCAGACAATCGGTTATCACAAGACCACACAGTAAACGCACAGGGCTGAGACGCTCACGAGTGCATAAAGTTTCGCGCATTCTAGGCAGCCCCCTGCCCGTTGTCCAACGCTGTCCCGGTTTCCGGCGCATGGGACTGAATCCACTGCCATTCCGGTTTTTTCAACCACAGACCGGGGCGGGAAGCCTGAAGACGGAGGGTACGGGCACTTTCCACCGCCTGCAGGGGAAAGGGCCGGCGGCAACCCAGTTCCGCCTCACAGAGAAAACGCGCCATCTCATCCCCTCGGCGTGCCAGTTTCAAGGCGCGGGCCAGCGCTTGCGCGCATTGCTGGTCCGATGCCTTCAGCTCTACCGCCCGCATGGCGGCTACCGCGTCACCGGTTGCCGCAACAATCTGGCGGTGCTGCTCGGGTAGGTTGCGGATACGCCGGAGCGCCAGCAAACCCGCCGAAAACATCAGTAATAACGACCCCACCAGGGCAAAACCGGCGAACCAGGGGCGAATACGGTCCGCCATCGGCGCCAGCAAGGCCCAGTCGCCGGGCAGGCGTGCCAGTGCCGCGCTCAGGCCCTGGCCATCCAGTTCGCCGGTGACCAGCGGAATGGCGGTCATTACGGCCAACGCGCCCAGTATCAGGCTGAACCAGTGCTGCTGCCGGGACATCTGCGACATTTCCTCATCCCGTTCCAGCCGCAATATGGCCTGCAGGGCCTGACGCTTCTGATTCACGGATTCGGCAATGGCGGCTGCCTGCCGGGCCTGGGCATCCAGCTCCGCCCTCACTTCCACCGGCAACAGGGCATCCAGCCGCAGCTGACCACTGATGAGATGATGCGGGTGGGCATGGGCATGCAGGGCGCGTTGCCGTTCCAGTTGCTCTTCCAGATGCGCGCGCGCCAGCCGGGACTGGTCCAGATGCTGGTGCATTTCGTGTTCCATCCGGTGGAGAAAACCCAGCAACCGCACCGTGGCCTGGTCGGCATGGCGCAGGCCCTTGCGCCCCTTGGCCATCTTGCGGATATCCTGCATCTGCTGTTGCAGGCCGGTGAGCATGGTCTGGTAGTTCTGCAGCCGCCAGCTGTTGCAGGTCAATTGCCAGCGCAGGGCATCGAGTGGCTGACCGGTGGGCGCCAGAAACAGCAAGGCCCAATCCATCATGATAGACAGGCGTTGCGTCTCGCCCAGGGTTTTCGGCAGGGCCATCAACAGGCGCTGGCGATGGAAGATCAGCCAGCCGGGGTGTGTATGGGCCGCGTCCAGCCCCAGATGGATGGCCGTATCGGCCTGGGTGTTGGCCAGACCCAGCCAGGCCAGATCCTCGCCTGTTGCAACTTCACCCTCCACCAGCCGGATCAGCAAGGCCTGTTCACAAGCCGGTTCATCCCCTACAGCCCAGCACCACTGTGGTTGTCCATCCACATCGGCCCAGTGCGCCGGGCCAGTGGCCCGGCTGGCTATCTGATAGTCCACTCGCTCCAATCTTCCCCCTCCTGTGCCTGAGCCGGGGTCTTGCAC
>JALWTZ010000096.1:0-7387 GCA_026993285.1 Lysobacterales bacterium
GGAGCTGCTGGAAACCCTGAAAGGCTTCTCCCTGCCGCCCGGAGCCCCCGGATCGTGGGAAGCCCTGCATGGTGATGCCATCCCGGCGGCTGAAACCCCGGCTGAAGCGCCCCCCGCAGAACCCGAAGCTGCCACGGAACCTGAAACACCGGTCGAGGAAGATCCGGAAGCCGCCTTTGATGCCCTGCTGGAAACAGTCAGTCCGGCTGCGGATCAGCCTCCCGCAACAAAGGAAGCGGAAGGCGCCGGAGATGACCTCATTACCGATGATGAATTTGAAAAAGTTCTGGATGAGCTCTATGGCGGCAAGGCGCCGGGAGAAGTCACGCCGCCGGCATTGAAAGCGGAAGAAAAACCGGACGAAGGGGATGACCTGATCACCGATGATGAATTTGAAAAAGTGCTGGATGAACTCTACGGTGGCAAGGCACCGGGAGAAGTCACCCCGCCCGCGCTGAAAGAGGAACAGCGTGCGGATACGCCCGCCGAAGGCAGTGATCTGATTACTGACGACGAGTTCGAGAAAGTACTGGACGAACTCTACGACGGCAAGGCCCCTGGCGTGGTGACACCGCCGGCGCTGAAGGAAGAAACGGACACCGCGAAAGCTGCAAAAACTGAACAGGAAAAACCTGCTGCGGCAGTCAAGCCGGAAAAACCGGCCACAAAATCACCCGGCAAGCCTGCCAGTGAAAAAACCGCCACTGCCAAAAAGGACAAGCCAGCGAAAAAATCCGCCAAGAAGGCGGATGCGGTGGTACGGGTCAACACCTCCATGCTGGACGAGATCATGAATCTGGTGGGTGAACTGGTATTGGTGCGCAACCATTTGGCCCTGCTCACCGAAAAGGTCTCCGACGATGAAGTGGGCCGGGCGGTCTCCAACCTGGATCAGGTGACATCCGACCTGCAAACTTCGGTAATGAAAACCCGCATGCAGCCGGTGAAAAAGGTCTTTGGCCGCTTTCCGCGGGTGGTGCGTGATCTGGCGCGTCAATTGGGCAAGGAAGTGGACCTGGTGCTCAAGGGAGAAGAAACCGATCTGGACAAGAATCTGGTGGAAGCGCTGGCCGACCCGCTGATCCATCTGGTGCGCAATGCCGTGGATCATGGCCTGGAATCTCCGGAGGAACGGGAGCAGAAAGGCAAGCCACGCAAGGGCAAGGTGGTGCTGTCCGCAGCGCAGGAAGGCGACCACATCATCCTGCGTGTGGATGACGACGGCAAGGGCATGGACCCGGATTTCCTTCGGGCCAAGGCGGTGGAAAAGGGCATCATGTCGGAAGAAGAAGCGGCCGGCTTGAGTGATCAGGAAGCCTTCAATGTCATCTTCATGCCCGGGTTTTCCACCAAGAACGAAATCTCCGATGTTTCCGGCCGCGGTGTGGGCATGGATGTGGTTCGCAGCAAGCTCAAGGCGCTGTCGGCCCAGATTCTGATCGATTCCCAGGTGGGCAAGGGTACTTCCATCAAGATCAAGGTGCCGTTGACCCTGGCCATCATGCCGGCACTGATGGTGGTGGTGGATCAGCAGCGCTATGCCTTGCCACTGTCCGCCGTGCATGAAATCTTTGACCTGCACGAAGAACGGGTCAATACCGTAGATGGTCAGGATGTCATCCTTGTGCGCGGCGTGACCTTGCCGCTGTTCTACCTGCGGGAATGGCTCGGTCATGGCGATACTGACAAGCCGGAAGTACAGCAGGTGGTCACCGTGGATGTAGGCAGCCGCCGTGCCGGATTTGTGGTGGATGAGCTGATTGGTCAGGAAGAAATCGTCATCAAGCCGCTGGGCCCCTATGTCAACGGATTGCCCGGCTTTGCCGGTGCTTCCGTGGGTGGTGACGGGCGCATTTCCCTGATTATCGACATTCCCTCGCTGATGAGCCATTACGCTACATGAGGTTGACATGACGACCTGGGCGGTTGCCAATCAGAAAGGCGGCGTGGCCAAGACCACCTCCGCGATCTCCCTGGCCGCACATCTGACGCGTCGGGGCCAGCGGGTCTTGATGGTGGACCTGGACCCGCATGGTTCCCTCACCACCTGGATGCGTTTTTCCGTGGATGATGAACAGCCGGGTGTGTTGACCCTGTTTCAACAGGCAGCGGAAAAACATCCACTGGAACCGGCTGCCTGTGTACATTCGACCGATTTTGAAGGCATGGATCTCATGCCGGCCCATGCGGGGCTTGCGGCGCTGGACCGGCGTCTGGGCAACCAGCCGGGGATGGGCAAGGTACTGGCACATGCCCTGCGCGCGCTTCAGGCCCGTTACGACCACATCTTTATGGATTGTCCGCCAATGCTCGGAGTATTGATGATCAATGCGCTGGCGGCGGCCGATCACCTGATTGTACCGGTACAGACTGAATACCTGGCGCTCAAGGGGCTGGAACGCATGCTGCGCACCCTGGAAATGCTCGGCCAGTCTTCCGGCAAGCCGCTGCCCTATACCATCGTTCCGACCCTGTATGACAAGCGTACCCGTGCCAGTCTGGATACCTTTCAAACCCTGCAACAGCACCATGGTGAGCATTTGTGGCCCCGTTTCATCCCGGTGGATACCCGTTTTCGGGAAGCCAGCCGGCAGCGCAGGCCACTGCCGTTGATGCAACCCGGTGCACGCGGTTCCATGGCCTACGCTGTCTTGCTGGACGACCTTTTGAAGGAGGTGCAGGCCGATGACTGATGCAAGACTTCAGGGTCAGCAAATGCTGGCTGGATATTTTGATGATCTGCTGGCCGAACCGGAACTCGACATCGTCCAGCCAGAAGCCGAAGTCCTCGAGGAACCCGTGCTGGCAAACGGGGAGAGCACAACCGCTGGGAAGGTGGTTGAGCAGGTGATTGCACAGGCCGACCCGGAAAAAACACCTCAGGAACAACGGGTTAAAGAAACTCCGGCTACGGGGGATGAAGCCAGGGCACCGGCTGAAGAAGAAACCGAAGCTGTCGAGCCAGCCCCCGTAGCCATGCAGCGGCCGGCGCTGGAGCTGGAAATACCTCCAGCCATGGCGCACTGGCGGGAGGCGGAACAGCACGATTGCCTGATCCTGCAACTGAATGGCTTGCGTCTGGCCATGCCGCTGTGTTGTGCCGACCTGCCCAAACCCTGGCCGGAAGGCGTCACCACATGGCATGAAGGCTGGTTTCAGGGAGGGTATACCGTTGAAGACAGGCCACGGGTGGTGGTTCACCTGGCGGAGCTGATCCTGCCGGGTAGGGGCATACCTTTCCGTGAGGGCATCGTCGTTCCCATGCTGGAACTGCCCTGGAGCCTGCGTGTGGATGACCTGGAGGGCAGCCGCCGTTTCGCATCCGCGGATATCAGCTGGAATACCCAGGCCGCAAAACGGCCCTGGCTGGCGGGCATGGTGAAGGGGCAACCGTTGGCGGTCATCGACCCACTGGAACTGGCAAAATTGTTGGCCACAGCCTGGAAGCAATAATGGCCTGAAAATTGCTTGATTTGATGAGCGGGGCTGGTTTTTGACGGAGTTTGCCGTCAAAAAACAAAATGTTACAAGGTTGATTGAAGCATCTTGTCAGGTAAATGGCTTTCCGGCCCGGGCCGCAAGCCGCAGGAGTCAAGAATATGGCACAAGCGAACAAGAAGCAGGCGGAGGATACCCAGCGCTGGGTGAGCTTCCGCATGGGGCGCGAACTCTATGCGGTCAATGTCATGTGCGTGCGCGAAGTCCTGACACTGATGGAATTTGCCAAGGTGGCTGGTGCGCCGCCCTTTGTGCTGGGCATTGTCAACCTGCGTGGCAATGTGGTGACCGTCATTGATACCCACAAGCGCTTCAACCTGCCACCGGAACCGGTCAGCGACGAAACGCGTGTGGTGATTATCGAATCAGACAAGACCACCATCGGCATGCTGGTGGATGAAGTGCGGGATGTGGTGGATGTGCCCCAGAACCTGATTCAGCCCCCCCCCCAGTTGCAGGGCGAAGCGGCCAATCAGTACATCGGCGGGCTGGTGCATCTCAATGACAAGATTTACATCCTGGTGGATGTGGAAAAACTGTTGCAGGATGCGCGCGTGGAAGAGGAGGAAGGGGCATGATGCTGCACTTGTGGCTGGCTACCCTGACCATGCTGGTCTTGTTGCTGCTGGCCTTGAAAGCCACCCGTCGGCGGATGCATGCACGGCTGCAGGCACTGGAAGCCCGTCTGGAAGCCAGCCATGAACAGCTGGAAAGACAGGCCCGGCAACAGCAGCAACTACAGAAACGGCTACAGGGCATGCAGCAGGCTGGCAAGGTGCTTGCACTGCGGCAGGAGGAACGGCTCCAGCAACTGGAGCAACAAGTGATGGCCCTGCAGTCCGTGCAGCAGAACGCCTTTCAACTCAAGCACCTGACGGAACTGGCGGGGCAAGGGCAGTCCATGGAGCATTTTGTGGCTACAGGCCAGCTCTCACGCGCGGAAGCAGCCTTGATCCAGAAATTGCACCATCCACGCGAACACTAGGTATCCGCCCATCGTGTCTCTGCCATGATCCAGCAGTTGCCGGCTTAATCGTCTGATTCCGCTTGCGCTTCCGTGGAATCGGGAGCACGACCTTCCAGCCAGAAAACCCAGGCCAGCAACTCGGCCACTGCCGCAAACAGGGCTTCCGGTATCTGTTCATTCATGTTCAGCGTGGACAGTGCCGTGGCCAGCGCATCGTCTTCCTGAATCGGGATGCCCAGCGCCTCGGCCCGTTCACGCATGGCCTCCGCCATGGCCTGTTGCCCCTTGCTGACAACCACGGGAGGTTCATCGGGCAGATACTGCAGCCCGATGGCCCACTCCGCTTGCTTTGTTTTTGCAGGCTTGTTCATGCCCTTACATCCAGCAGGCGGCTGTTTGCCGGTATTGGTTTCTGGTCGTCAACCATGGGCCTTGAAGTGAAAACCAGCGGTTCCATCTGCAGGCCCAGTTGGTGGATTCGTTGCTGGAAATGACTTTCATATTGCTGCAGGAGTGCCTGGCTCTGGGGCCTTTCGCACCAGCATTGTGTGCCAAGGCGTTGTTCTTCCAGCAGCAGGTTGGCCTGAATCCTGCCCAAACGGGGCAGTTCCAGTTCCAGGCGAATTTGCCAGCGGCTGGGGTGATTTTCCTCTTCCTTGCTTGTGCGCTTGTTGTCCGGTTCGATTTCCAGATGCACCGGAATCGTTGCCCAGGGGGTGATCCAGGGAATATCCACCTGCAAGCTGCTACCGGGTCGGCTGAGATGTTGCAGCTGTTGCATGGTGGTTTTCGCCAGGGCGCCATCGGCCAGTTGAAACAATTGTTTCAACAGCGTCTCCAGTGGCTGGTCCAGAGCTTCCGGCTTCAGTCTGGCTGGGAGAGTGAAGGGCTGATGGGCTACCTCCGGGCTGCTGCCCGTCGGTTTGGGCAAGTCGAGGAATAATGCAGTCTCAGGCGTGCTGGTGATTTTTTTCAGCGTCAGTCCCGCCTTGTCCAGTGATTGCAGCAGGCGAAAAAGCAGGCCTTTCAGATCGTGCTGCAATGCCTGTGGCCGAGGCTCGGCTTCCTGGGCCAGGCGGTTTTCCAGAAACAGGCCCGAGCGCTCAATGGCCTGCCTCAGCAGGGATGCATCGGGTCTGGGACTGTCGGGGCGGGATTCCACCAGACGCATGAGAACATCACGCAAGTTCCTGGGTAGCTCCTGGAACTGTGGGTGTTGACTGATGGCTCGCGCCAGTTCCACCACATGCTGGACAGGCTGTGCCCGAGGCAGGAGATTACGCAAGGCAAGCGGGGGCAGTTTCGCAGGGTCTGTGGGAGCCTGTGCGGCCAGAGACTTCACTGGTTCAGTGCCGGATACGGTTTCGGTTTCTACCGGTTGTAGCAGCACACGGTCACCAGCCAGTTGCAGCCTGGCCATCAGCTTCTGCCCGCTGGACAAGGGTACCAGAGAACGCACCTCGTGTTGCCGCCCGGCAATTTCCAGCAAAGCGCGGCCTCCCCCCTGTTTCGGCGGTGTGCCCTCGATGACGCTGACCTTGATGATTTGCCCAACCTTGAATGCTTGCAGTGCTTCTCTGCTGGAAAGCAGTTGCAGGGTATCCAGGCTGGCGCCCTGGGTGATTTGCACAAGACCTCCGCGTGATTGCCCGTATTTTCTCGTCATTATCGGCCATTACAAGAGAATCTGAAGCGGAGTCCGCAAGATCTTGCACCACAAAAGGGCGGTGGATGGCAATTTCTTGCCGTTATGTGCTCAAGTTTCAAGTAGAACTGCCGATAGCAGTACCTGAGAGCATGTACCAGCCGAGAGGTCCCAGCGATGTATTCCCTGCCAGCGATTGCTTCCTTGCGAAACAGCGTTTCTTCCCCGGAATTACAACACCCGGCAGAGTCGAAGGTTGCACAACCGGAAGCCAGTGATACGGAAACCGAGCCCGTGGAAGGCCAGGATGCCCTGCGCCTGCTGATTCTGCGCGCGGTGCTGAAACAGTGGCTGGGCGTGGAATGGCGCGGGGAGAGCCGCCCGGAAAACCGTACGGAAAAAGCGGCCGAAGGCCCGGCGGAGGTTCACCAAAGCCAGCGCATGCGGTTGGCCATGCAGCAAAGCCTGCGCTTATCGGCCCGGGTGGAGTTGCGTAATGATGCGGGGGAAAGCCGTCAGGTGCGGGTGCAAGTGGAAGCCAGTTTCTCCCTGGATATCCGTGTGCAGATGGAACAGGATGTGGAGATGACCGACCCGCTGATCGTGCAGCTGGGGGACCAGCCACTGAGCCTGGCCCGGGAAAGCTACCGTTTCGATCTGAACCTCGATGGCCTAGCCGATGCCTTGCCCGGCCTGAACGGGCAGGCCGCCTACCTGGTGCTGGACCGTAACAACAATGGCCGGATAGACGATGGCCGGGAACTGTTCGGGCCCCGGTCGGGCAACGGTTTCGTGGAACTGGCCGCTCTGGATGAAAACGGTGATGGCCGGGTGGATGCGCGGGATACGGCCTTCGCCAGCCTGCAGCTGTGGAAACCCGGTGGCAGCCTGCGCCCCCTGCGGGAGGCGGGTATCACCGCCTTGCTGCTGAATCGCCAGGCTGCCACGCGGGATTTGTACCAGATGGATCGCCTGGCCGGCAGGGTTCGCGAGCAATCGCTGCTGGAAGGGGTACCGGGCAAGCTGCTGGAGGTGGATTTGCGCGTCTGAGCGCAAGCCTTTCAGGGGCTGGGGCCTTTCGCGGCATTTGCTTTTTTCGACTATCTCCAATGGGCAGTATTGTGCGAAAATAGCGCGCTTTGTTGCTACTGACCGTTGTGAGGTAAATCTGATGGCCGAGTTTGTATTGCCCCTGGATCAACTGGGCATGGATGATGTGGCGCGCGTGGGCGGCAAGAACGCCTCGCTGGGCGAGATGCTGCAGCATCTGTCCGGCA
>JALWTZ010000096.1:7397-8024 GCA_026993285.1 Lysobacterales bacterium
TGCCACCACGGCGGATGCCTATCGCCATTTCATCGACCATGCCGGCCTGCATGACCGTATCCAGGAACGCCTGCAGGGGCTGGATGTGGCCGATGTGCGCGCCCTGCAGGGGGTTGGCAGCGAAATTCGCGGCTGGATCATGGATACCCCCTTTCCGGCTGATCTGGAACAGGCGCTGGATCAGGCCTACGCGCAACTGAACGAAACCTATGGAGAACAGGTCAGCTGGGCCGTGCGCTCCTCTGCCACCGCCGAAGACCTGCCCGATGCCTCTTTCGCGGGCCAGCAGGAAACCTACCTCAATGTCAGTGGCCTGGATGCGGTCAAACGCGCCATTCGCCTGGTCTATGCCTCGCTGTTCAATGACCGGGCCATTGCCTATCGCGTGCACCAGAAATTCAGCCACGAGGAAGTGGCCATTTCCGCCGGTGTGCAGAAAATGGTCCGCTCCGATATCGGTGCCAGCGGGGTGATGTTCACCATGGACACCGAATCGGGCTTTCGCGATGCCGTGTTCATCACCGCCAGCTACGGCCTGGGAGAAATGGTGGTGCAGGGCGCGGTCAACCCAGATGAGTTCTATGTCTACAAGCCGGCGCTGCGGGCGGGCAAGCAGGCCATTCTACG
>JALWTZ010000097.1 GCA_026993285.1 Lysobacterales bacterium
TCTGAAAAAAGGGCCTTGCGGGCCTGTTCTGATGATTTTAGAAGCAACTGGGGAAAAGGCCCGCAACAGGGTACGCGAATTTTATCTGAGTGGTGAAATGATGCTGGATTTGGAGGAAGCTTATCGGGTGTGGTTCAAGAAAGTCCCGCAGGTAATCAAGCTTTCTCCAGCCCCTGCGCCAGCAGCCACCCCTGGCGGATGGCCCGTTTGGCATCCAGTTCTCCGGCTTTTTCCGCTCCGCCGATGAGATGCACATTCGGATGACGCCCCTGCAGGGCCTGAAACAACCCGTTTTCCGCCAGCTGGCCGGCACAGACCACCACATGATCACAGGGCACGCACTCCACCTGGCCGTCACGGCGTACGTGCAGCCCCTGTTCATCCATCTTCAGGTATTCGCAACCGGTGAGAAAGCGCACGCCGCCATGGTGCAGCTGCAGGCGATGAATCCAGCCGGTGGTCTTGCCCAGGCGAGCGCCGGGTTTGCCCGTTGAGCGTTGCAACAGGGTCAGTTCACGCGCGGGTGGCGGTGGTGCCGGGGGCTTGAGCCCGCCGGGTTGCCGTACCTGCAGGTCGATGCCCCAGGTATCGTAAAAGGCTTGCAGGTCCGGTTCCGGTTTTGGGCTTTCCTGCAAAAGAAATTCCGCCACATCGAAGCCGATGCCGCCGGTGCCGATGATGGCCACGCGCCGGCCCACGCTGACCCGCCCCTGCAGGACATCGGCATAGCTGACCAGCTTGCCTTCCGGTGCCGGCAGCGACACGGGCCGGGGCCGGACGCCGGTGGCCACCACGATGTGGTCATACTCCTGGGCAAGCAGGTTCTCCGCGTCCACCGGCTGGTTCAGCCGGAGCTGGATATCGGCCCGTTGCAGGGCCTGTTCGTAATGCTTGAGCAAGCCGACAAATTCCTCCTTACCGGGAATGCGCGCGGCCAGGCGCAGTTGCCCGCCAATCCGGTCGCCGGCCTCGAACAGGGTAACCCGGTGGCCACGCTCGGCCGCGGCAAGAGCCAGGCTGATGCCTGCCGGCCCGGCGCCCACCACCGCGACCCGCGCCGGAGAACGGGCGGGCGTGGGTGGGTATTCCAGTTCGTAGGCGGCCCGTGGGTTCACCAGGCAGGTGGCCCGTTTTTTCTGGAACACATGGTCCAGGCAGGCCTGATTGCAGGCAATGCAGGGGGTGATGGCCCCGGATTGCCCATTGCGGGCCTTGCGCCCGAATGCGGCATCGGCCAGCCACGGGCGGGCCATGGAGATCAGGTCCGCCTTGCCTTCGGCCAGCAGTTGTTCCGCCGCTTCCGGTGTGTTGATGCGGTTGGAAGTCACCACCGGAATATCCAGCTCCGGGCGAATGCGCGCGGTCAGGTCGGTGAACGCGGCCCGTGGCACCAGGGTGGCGATGGTGGGAATGCGCGCCTCGTGCCAGCCGATACCGGTATTGATGATGTTCACCCCCGCTTCCTGCAGCCAGCGGCCCAGTTGCACCACTTCATCCCAGGTGGAGCCTTCCGGCACCAGATCCAGCATGGAAAGGCGGAAGATGATGAGAAAATCCTCGCCACAGCGCCGGCGGGTGGCCCGGACGATTTCCAGGGCAAAGCGGCAGCGGTTCTCCAGCGACCCGCCCCATTCATCCTGCCGCCGGTTGGTGTGGCGGGCGATGAACTCGTTGATCAGATAACCCTCCGAACCCATGATTTCCACCCCGTCATAACCGGCTTCGCGGGCCAGCGCGGCCGAATGGGCGAAGTGGTGGATCAGCCGCCGAATCTGCCGCTGGCTCAAGGCCTGGGGCCTGAAGGGTGAAATGGGCGAGCGCAGGGCCGAGGGTGCCACCGGAAAGGGCTGGTAGCTGTAGCGGCCGGCATGGAGAATCTGCATGGCGATGCGCCCGCCTGCGGCGTGTACCGCGGCTGTCCATACCTTGTGCCGGCCCATCTGCCAGCGGTGGCGCAGGGTGGCGGCAAAGGG
>JALWTZ010000098.1 GCA_026993285.1 Lysobacterales bacterium
ATCTGGCTCACCGAAAGCAAGGCCATGGTGCCCACCGCCGCCGTCTCCGGCGTGTACTTCAGCCACCCGCAATCCCGCTACTTCGCCGTGGGCGCCATCGGCCGCGACCAGATGGAAGACTACGCCCGCCGCAAGCACATGGACCTGCCCGTACTGGAACGCTGGCTGGGGCAAAACCTGGCCTACGAACCCCGGGCCCAAGACTGACACCCTGCGGCAACCCCAATCTTTTTTGCAACAAACTATACAAATTGCTACAGTGGTTTGGGCTGAATGCGACAAGAGAGGGGATGGCCATGAAAAAATGCCTCGGCGCTTGCCTTTTCCTGTTTCTTTCCCTGCGGGTACTGGCCCTGCCCGGTGACCTGGACACCGGTTTTGGTGGCGGCGGTGTGGTTGCCACGCCCTTCAATCACGCGGAAGTGCTATCGAAGATGGTCGTACAGGCTGATGGCAAGATTCTGCTGGGCGGCTATACCGAGGCCCTGGGGCGCACCCTGATGCTGATGCGTTTCAACAGCGATGGAACACTGGATACCGACTTTGCCAGCAATGGCGTCTATCTGGATGCCAATGTGGCCAGCGAACCCAACAGTCTCAGCCTGCAGGCCGATGGCAAAATTCTCTATTCCGTCGGTGGCAGCAAGGTTCAGCTCGTCCGCCTGAACCCGGACGGCAGCCTGGACACCGGCTTTGCCAGCAACGGGGTGGCCACCATCGACCTAGGCACGCGCAATTTCTCACCTGTTGGCCTGCATGTGCAGGAAGGCGCTTCTGGCCCCATCGGCTTCATTCTCGGCGGCACGCTTCTGGACAACGGCACCGGATATCTGGCCGTGATGCGCCTGGACGGCAATGGCAACCTGGATACCAGCTTCGGCAGCAACGGCATCGGGCAAAAGGGCAGCACCGGCGGTAATTTGCAAGCCCACGCCATGGGCCTGAATGCCGCCGGACAATTTGTGGTGCTGGGCTCATTGTTCGTCACCGCCGGCTCGCAATACAACCTGGCCGCCGCGCAGTTTACCGGTTCGGGCGGCGTGAATACCGGTTTTGGTTCCAGCGGCTTGCTGCTCATCAACCTGGGCGCCAATGAAATCGGCAGGGCAATCGCGCGGGACAGCAATGGCCTGTTGTATCTGCTGGGTGAAACCGGCAATGGCGGCACCATCAACGACTTGTTGCTGATCCGCCTGACCAGCAGCGGCAACCTGGATACCACCTGGGACACGGATGGGATACTGGTACAGAACATCAACGCACTGGATTTTGCCGTGGGCCTGGCCATTGATGACAGCGACCGCCCCATTGTCAGCGCCACTACAGCCAATCTCGGGCAACTGGCCGACTGGGCCGTGCTGCGCTATGAAACCAGTGGCACACTCTCAACCAGTGGTTTCGGCAGCAATGGGATCGTACAGTTCACCGCCGAAACCGGCACTACATACCATAAAGCATTGGCCCGGCAAGCCGATGGCAAGCTGCTGCTGGCAGGCCACCAAGCCACCACGGTCAGCGGCAACGGCCTGCTTTTCCGCCTGAACAGCGATGGCAGCATGGACACCAGCTTCAACACCAGCGGCAAGGCCATCGCCGACATCCAGCCCCAAGCCAGCACGGTGGCGCTCACCGAGCAGCCCGATGGCAAGATCCTGGCCACCACCCAACTCACACTGGCTGGCGTACAGGCCCTGGGCACCTACCGCCTGAATGCCGATGGCAGCAGTGACAGTGGCTTCGCCGCGGGCGCGGGGCGCAAAACCTTTCGCAAGGACGCCACGCAAGTAGTGGATCTGGCCCTGCAAGCCGATGGCCGGTTCATCGTGGCTGGTGCGTTCACCGACGGCAATACCGATCCGGCCTTTCTCACCCGCTATAACGCGGACGGTAATCTGACCGATTCCAGCTTCGGCTATTTCGGCACCGTCTACGCCGACTGGGGCAGTGGCCAGGACCGCGCCCTGGCCA
>JALWTZ010000099.1 GCA_026993285.1 Lysobacterales bacterium
TCATCGGAAATCAGCCAGTCCACCGGAATCGTGTTGAACGCCGGGTCGGCATAGAAACGGGCCCGGTCCTCGAAAGCCAGTTTCTTGGCCTCGGTGAACACATGCAGGTAATCGGCCGAACCGAAACCCATCAGCCCCAGGTCAAAACCCTCCAGGATCTGTAGCATCTGCAAGGCGGCAATGCCCTGGCCGTTGGGTGGCAGCTCCCAGACATCATAGCCGCGATAGTTCACCGAAACCGGCTCCACCCATTCTCCCCGGTGTTCGGCCAGGTCCTCATAGGCCAGATAGCCCCCATTTTCCTGCATGTAGCGGGCGATGGTGCGGGCGATGGCGCCCTTGTAGAAGGCATCACGGCCCTTGCGCGCCAGTTGCTCCAGGGTATTGGCCAGGTTGGGGTTGGTCCAGATCTCTCCCTTGCGCGGCGCACGGCCGTCACGGGTGAACTGTTCCACAAAGCCCGGCCACTGCCTGAGCCGGGGCACCGAACGCTGCCAGTACCAGGCAATGAGCTCGGACACCGGAAACCCCTCGCGGGCATAGTCGATGGCCGGCTTGAGCAGCTTTTTCATCGGCAGCCGGCCAAACCGCTGGTGCAGGGCGAACCAGCCATCCACCACACCGGGCACCGTGACTGGCAACGGGCCGTAGGGAGGAATGGATTGCAAGCCCTTTTGCCGAAATACCTCCAGTGTCAGGGCCCTGGGAGAGCGGCCGGAGCCGTTGTAGCCAAAGAGCCTAGCCTTTTTCGCGTCCCAGACCAGGGCGAACAGATCACCACCCAGGCCATTGCCGGTGGGTTCCATCAGGCCCAGTACCGCGTTGGCGGCAATGGCCGCATCCACCGCCGTGCCGCCCTGCTTGAGCACATCCACCGCTACCTGGGTGGCCAATGGCTGGCTGGTGGCGGCCATGCCGTGTGGTGCCAGCACCTCGGAGCGGGTGACAAAGGCCGCGCCGGTGATCCGGTCGGCTGCCAGTGCATGAAGACAGAACAGGGCCATCAAAAGGCTGAGTATCCGTTGGTGCATGGTTACATTCCTATTGGATTCGTGATTTCTAATTTTGCAATCGCTAATTTGTGCGATGACAGGAATGTGAATACTCTAACCCATCGGTTACACGGGTAAAACGGGGGAGTAACCAGCATGACAGAAGAAAAAAAACTTTCCGAGGAAGAACTGGAACGGCTGAAGGCCGAAGGCTATGTGGAACTGCCGCAGATCCATGAAATCGATATCTGCGAGCCGCGCCACTGGCTAGCCCAGGCCTGGCAGGATATTCGCGCCAAGCCGCAGATCAGCCTGGCCTATGGCCTGGGCTTCACGCTGCTGAGCATGGGCCTGATTGCCACCCTGGTGTATTTCAACATGGAGCGGATGATCATTCCCGCCCTGTCGGCCTTCATGCTCATGGGGCCGATCACCGCCATCGGCCTCTATCACGTCAGCCGCTGCATCGAATGCGCCGCGCCCTGTTCCCTGGGGCGAGTCTTGCGAATCCGCACCATGGCGCCCAGCCAGCTGATGTTCATTGCCGCCCTGCTGTTGCTGATCGTGCTGTCGTGGATGCGCATTGCAGTCACACTGTACGCCTTTTTCTTCGGCATGGAAGACGTGCAGGGAGACATGTCGGCCATCGAGGCCATTTTCACCACCTTCAACGGCATCCTCATGCTGGGCATCGGTACGCTGACCGGGGCCTTTCTCGCCGTGGGGGTTTTCATGGTGACGGTCTTTTCCATTCCACTGCTGATGGTGCGGGACTGTGATGCCCTGAGCGCCATGATCTTCAGCATCCGTGCCGTGCTGAAAAATACCCGGGTCATGCTGCTCTGGGGGTTGATCCTTACCGTACTGGTGGGGCTGGGCTTCATTACCGGTTTCCTTGGTTTTATTCTGATTTTCCCGTTGACGGCCCATGCTTCCTGGCATGCCTTCCGCAGTGTGGTGCAACTGCCCTCCGG
>JALWTZ010000100.1 GCA_026993285.1 Lysobacterales bacterium
GCGTACTTCCTGGTACAGGGGGGCAATCCGCTCGATGGTAAACACTTCCAGCCCCAGCCAGTCGAGAATGGCCGCCTGCCAGCCGGAGCCGGTGCCGATTTCCAGCACCTTGCGCATGGGTTGTTCCAGCAACAGGACCTGGGTGATGCGGGCCACAATGGCCGGCTGGGAAATGGTTTGCCCGTGACCGATGGGAAAGGCCTGGTTGCGATAGGCGCAATGGGCCAGCCCGGAATCCATGAATCGATGACGATGCACCGCGTCCAGCGCTTCCAGTACCCGTTCGTTGACAATGCCCTCTTTGCGCAACGCCTCCAGCAGCCGCTGCCGGGCACGCGGGCTGTCTGTCTGGCGGATACGCTGCCCGGCCCGACCCGTCATTCGCCAGCTTGTGCCGCAGGTACCGCAGTGGCCAGGCCTTCCAGCCAGGCACCCAGCGGATTGATGGCGTCATAGCGGGTCATATCCACTTCCACCGGCGTGATGGAAACATAACCCTGCGCGACGGCATGGAAATCCGTACCCGGCCCCGCATCCTGCTCGGAACCGGCCGGGCCGATCCAGTAGAGCCTGCGACCACGCGGGTCCTCGACCGGAATGGCCGGCTCCGCCTTGTGACGGCGGCCCAGGCGGGTGGCCTGAAAACCGCGAATGTCTTCGATGGGCAAATCGGGCACATTGATATTGAGAATGGTATCCGCCGGCAGTGGTTGTTCCAGCAGCCGTTCCACAACCCGGCGTGCCGCCCAGGCTGCCGTGTCGAAATGGCGGGGTTCACGGGTCAGTTTTTCGTAACACAACGAAACCGCCACCGCCGGCAGGCCCATGTAACGCCCTTCAATGGCTGCCGCCACCGTACCGGAATACAACACATCGTCCCCCATGTTGGCACCGGCATTGATACCGGAAACCACAATATCCGCCGGTTCTTCCAACATGCCGGTGACCGCCAGGTGCACACAGTCGGTGGGCGTGCCTTCCACGGCCCAGTGGGCATTGCCCAGTTGGCGAACGCGCACGGGCAGCGTCAGGGTCAATGACGAAGAGGCGCCGCTGCGATCCCGATCCGGCGCCACCACACAGACTTCCCCCAAGGCCCGCATGGTTCGCGCCAGCGCCTGTATGCCCGGTGCCTGCACCCCATCATCGTTGCTGATGAGAATTCTCACGCATCTACTCCAGATTCAAACTGCGGCAATGCTACCACCACGGCGGGGTGGGTGCATGCACTTCATGTCGCTTCATTCATTTTTATCTTTATAGGCTTGCAGGCTGGTCTGCAGATAAACTCGCATTTGTTGCCGCAAGTTCGGCGGCGAAAGAATCTCCGCTTCCGGGCCGAAACGCGCCACATCCATCAGCAATTCCCTGGGCTGGGCATAAGGAACACGCAGCAGCCAGCTGCCGTCTTCCAGCCATTGCCCTTGCTGTTGCGGATGCCAGACTTCCTCGGCCACCCAGCGGGCGGCATTGGGCGCAAAGCGAATCTCGGCTACATGCGCGGCCGGGCCGGAGAGAATCCCATAGCCCCCGTCCAGCTCCGTCTGCAGGGCCGCTGCCTCCACTTGTGCTGCGGCATCAGGCAGGAGGCTGGCCTGTTCGATCCGTTCCACGGCAAAGCTGCGCAGGGCCTCGGCCCGGTGGCAGTAGGCATCAAGATACCAGTTCTCCCGGTACCAGGTCAGTCTTTGCGGAGAAACCACCCGTTCGCTGCTGTCATCACGAATGCGCCCGTGGTAACGCAGGCGCACACGCTTCCCGGCCAGCAGCGCCTCGGCCAGGGTGCCGAAGATGCGTTGATCCACAGGCCGGCTGGCCTGGCGCACCAGGTGGATTCGTTCCAGCAGGTTGCCCTGGGCCGGATGCGAGGCTTCCAGCAGCTGTTCGATTTTCTCGCGCAAGGGTTGCATGGCATCGGCCAGCAGGCCGTCCTCACCGCCGGCAATAACCTGCCAGGCCGTCA
>JALWTZ010000101.1 GCA_026993285.1 Lysobacterales bacterium
GGTCAGTACTGTCTGCTTGCCCGCTTGGCTCATGGCAAATTCCCGTTGAAAGCTGAAGAAACAGCGGCAGATTATAGCGGCTCAAGGGCTGCAGCACACCAAAGCCGCTGTCGGGACAAGAAAAAACACCCTTTGCAACCTGTTGATTTTAAAGCAATTCACAAAAATTCATAATTTTTCACATTTGATTCAAGCTTTTTATTGCCCATTTCCGCACTCTGCCCGTACCTAAACCGAGGAGGGCAGGACCATGCGAATGTGGATGTGGGGGTTGGTGTTCTGGATGGGGGTCTCCGTAGCGGAGAACAAGCCGGTGGAGGTGGCCTTCAACCCGGCCTTTCACCAGCCGGGGGTGATCACCGTGCGCTTCACCCGCGAAAGCGGCCTGCGGCTGAATGACCGGCAGCAGATCGTGCGTGCCGATGGCCAACCCGTGGCTGCCAAGGCATTGGGTCGCCTGCAACAGGCACAAGGGCGGTGGCACCGCTTTGTCAGCCTGCCGGAGCAGCGGGTGGACGCCATGCACCAGAAGGCCCGGGCCAAATCCGGGCGGGCAGTGGTCAACCTGAACCGCTATGCCCTGTTTCTGCCGCCGGTGGATCAACAAAAGGACGCCGGCATGCTGGAAAAGAGCATGAACGACTGGCTGGCTACGGTACGCGGCTGGCCGGAAGTGGAGAAGGCCTGGCCCATGCAAAAGGAAGCACCCTTGCCTACACCACCGGATTACACCCGGCCCAACGATAATAATTTTTCAGCGCTTTATGCGTCAAATCTTTACCAACAGTACTTTGAGGATTCACCAACTGGTATGGGTTTCTCACAGGTCAATGCTGCTGGCAGTACCGGACTTGGAGTGGGAATGAATGTCTGTGATGTGGAATACGATTATCTGCCCTCACATGCAGATTTACCGGCAATCACTGATCTCAATCCGGGTGCGGTGGGCAGCAACAGCAAGGATCATGGAACGAGTGTATTGGGTATTCTGGCTGGAATCGATAATGGCTTTGGAGTTAGTGGGTTGATACGGGGAGCCGGGTTTTATTTTTCCCGGCCTTATCTGGTTAACAATAATTCTTCCATTTGGAATGTGGCTGAGGGTATTTCTCTATGCGCTGACAATCTGAATCCAGGAGATGTTATTCTGATTGAGCAGCAAAGGTATGGGCCCAATAGTCCACAGAACCCTTCACCAACGGATCAGGTGGGTTTGGTACCCGTGGAATGGGATGAACCAACTTACGACGCCATTGTGAATGCAGTTGGTCTGGGCATGATTGTGGTGGAAGCGGGCGCGAATGGCTACCAAGATCTGGATGACCCCATTTATTCCACCGGCAATGGTGGTCACTACCCGTTCAATGGCAGCAAGGATTCCGGCGCTATTCTGGTGGGAGCCGCCAGTCCCGGTATTCTTCCAGCTGCTACTGCTCGTGCTCCCATGTACTTTACCAATCATGGCAGCCGAGTGGATGTCTTTGCTTGGGGTGAGGATGTCGTTACAACGGGTAAAGGCGTCTTGTACAACAACGAAGGTGAAGACTACGAATACACGTTGTTTAGTGGCACCTCATCAGCTAGCCCCCTGATTACCGCAGCCGCAGCCCTGGCACAGAACCTGTATAAACAGGTTAATGGTCAATCAGCCAGCGCCAGCACCATACGCAACCTGCTGAAAAACAACGGGTTGGCCAGTACCGGCCCGGAGGCCATCGGAGTGATCCCGGATATGGCGCAGGTAGCGGCTGCCATTGCCAGCAACAGTCAGGAGCCTGTCTTGCTGGTGGATACGCCCAGCGGCAACTACAACCTGCCCATGCAGGTGGGCGTGACGGTTCCCGGAGCCACGAGCAATGATGTGGTGCGCTATACCCTGGATGGCAGTGAGCCGGATTTTGAAACGTCCTACCAGTTTCTGCCGGCGCAAGACAGTGAACTGACCATTTTTACCAGCAGCACC
>JALWTZ010000102.1 GCA_026993285.1 Lysobacterales bacterium
TCGAACTGGTGGATCGGATCGTGAATCTTCTTGAACTCATCCTCTTCCAGGCCACCAAACAACACGGAAGTACGAATGCTGCACTGGCCACAGGCCGCCTCACCCTGCCAGGCTTCCTTCAGTGACACTTGTATCGGGTTTCGCGCCATGGCCGTACCTTGAACTCCCGTATTGTGGCTTCGGGCTTCTGTGCCCCGATCAATCCGCTGTTATACCAGATTTTCCACAATTGTACCGAAAGTGGTATTGAAACCCATTCTCATTTAGCCGTATATTGCGCCCCATGAACGGTGAACAGATTATCAAAAGCGAAGAACTCAGCCCCGAGGAACGCCTCGGCCTGACCCGAGCCACGCTGCATGTGCTGGACGACTGGAACCTGACCGAGTCGCAGATGGTTCATTTGCTGGCCCTGGAAGGGCAGGTCAAGCCCCGGCACCTCTATCGCTACCGCGAAAGCGAGCCCTTCCCGGAAAATCCGGAAACCTGGGCAAGGGTGGATCACATCCTGCACATTGCCGAAGCACTGATGACTTCCTATCCCACCAACCCCAAGGCGGGTGGCCAGTGGATGCATCACCCCCACCGCCGTTTCCGCAAGATGAGCCCCCTGCAGCTCATTCTGGAAACCGGCCGTGACGGCCTGAGCCGGGTACGGATGGAGCTGGATTGCTGCTATGCCTGGGAGCGGACCGGCTCGGTACGCAACTGAGATTCAGCCTGCGTTCGCCCTCTGCTATACTGCGCCTTCCTTCATACTGAACGCTGTCCATGAGCGACGATCACCCTGGAAACGGTTCCGGGAACTGGCTGGACCGCCTGGTAAGTGCCTTTCATGCCGAACCCCGGAACCGGGAAGAACTCCTTGAAACCCTTCGTGACGCCCAGAAACGCAAACTGATAGACGCCGAAGCCCTCAGCATGATCGAGGGCGCGCTGACCGTCTCCAGTACCCAGGTACGGGATGTCATGGTGCCCAGAAGCCAGATGGTCACGCTGGAACACGACCAGCAACTGGAAGCACTGCTGCCCACCATCGTCAGTTCCGGCCACTCCCGATTTCCCGTGCTGGGTGAAGACCCCGACGAAGTGCTTGGCGTGCTGCTGGCCAAGGATCTGCTGCGGTTTTTTGGCCGTAACAGCGATGATTTCCGCATCACCGATCTGTTGCGCAAGGTGGCTTTCATCCCCGAAAGCAAGCGCCTGAATGTACTCTTGCGCGAGTTTCGCGCCAACCGCCAGCACATGGCCATCGTGGTGGATGAATACGGTGGCGTGGCCGGGCTGGTCACCATCGAGGATGTACTGGAAGAAATCGTTGGCGAAATCGATGATGAAACCGACCGCGAGGAGGAACAATTTGTCTTCCCGCAACCCGACGGGCGCTATACCGTCAAGGCACTGATGCCACTGGAAGATTTCAACGAACAGTTCGGCACGCAACTGGACGATGATGAGTTCGACACCATCGGAGGCTTTGTCGTTGCAGCCTTCGGCCACCTGCCCGAAGCCGGCGAGCAGATTGACATCGGCAAGCTGCGTTTCGAGGTCCTGCGCGCTGACGAACGCCGGGTACACCTGTTCCGCCTGACCCGTAGCTGACCATGACTGGCAAGCCGACCGCAAAGCATCGGGCCCTGCTGGGGCTGGCCGGTGCGCTGCTGGTACCGGCTTTTGCACCCTGGCAACAACTCTGGTTGCTTTGGCCCGCATTCTTCGCGCTGTGGATCCTGCTGCATCGCTTTCCCCAACACGGCTTTCAGCTCGGTTACAGCTTCGGCCTGGGCCTGTTTCTCGCCGGTGTGCCCTGGGTCTATACCAGCCTGCATGATTTCGGCGGCCTGCTGGCACCGGTTGCCATTCTCCTGACCGTGCTCTTCGCCGCCTTTCTGGCGCTGTTTCCGGCACTGGCCACCACACTGTTCTGCCGGCTCCATGCCCGGCCAGCAATGGCCGTACTGGGATTTGCCGCCTGCTGGACCCTGGTCGAGTGGGTTCGCAGCTGGCTATTCACGGGTTTTCCCTGGCTGTCACTGGGCTATGTACTCAGCGACACCCCCCTGCGCTGGCTGTTCAGCCTGGGCGGTACCTGGCTGGCGACCCTGGTCACCATCATCCTGGCGGTGCTGCCGGCGGTTCTCTGGCAAACCCGGCGTTTCAGCCCGCTGCTGTTACCCCTGTTCCTGCTGCTCATCTTCACCAGCCTGGCCCTGCTGCAACCCCGCACACAACCAACTGACCAGACCCTGCGCATAGCCCTGCTGCAAGGCAATTACAGCCAGGACATCAAATGGGATCCGGAATGGATTCCCAGGGAAGTAGACTGGTACACCCAGACTACCCTGCAACAGGATGCCGACCTCATTCTCTGGCCGGAAACCGCCATTCCCGGCAGCAACCAGCAATACGCACAACACCTGCAACAGCTGGATGAGCAGCTGCAACGGAGAGGGCAAGGCCTGCTGGCCGGCATCATCGACCAACACGGTGAGGCGATATACAACACCCTGCTGGGCCTGGGCCTGCTCCAGGGCCAATATCACAAGCAGCATCTGGTACTGTTGGGAGAATACTTTCCCTTCCGCCAATGGCTGGAACTGCTGCCCGGCCTGCAGATCCCGGCCAATGACTTTACCCATGGGCCGGCAACGCAAGGCCCCCTGCGGCTGGGTGAAATCACCCTGCTGGCCAATATCTGCTACGAGGATGTCTTTGGCAACGAAATGCGCCAGCGCCTGTTGCAATACCCGCAAACCGGCCTGTTGATCAATGCCAGCAACGACGCCTGGTTTGGCCGCACCGCCCCCTGGCAACACCTGCAAATGGCCCGCATGCGCGCCGTGGAACTGGGCCGGCCCCTGTTGCGGGTGACCAATACTGGTATCACTGCCATCATTGCGCCGGATGGTGGCATTCAGGCACAATTGCCATCCTTTGAACAATCTGTTTTGCAAGCACGCATTGCGGCTTACCAGGGAGAAACCATATTCATGCAACAAGGCAATCTCTGGGTGCTGCTACTCTGCCTGATTCTTGCTGGGATGGCTTTCTTTATTCCTTGACATCATGATGCTTTCAACAAGTTTTTCCCGGGCCTCACTGGCCCTGCTGCTAATTCTGTTTTTCTGGACACCTGATTTTTTCAGCCTATGGCAAGGCTTTTATCCTATGTCCTGGCCCTTGTGGTTGGCTGGCATGCTCGCCCCCGTTCTGCTCTTGTTCCTTCTCACAGGCAGCAATCCTATGCTACGCCTGTTCGCGATCCTGTTGCAGGTTTTCGTTTTTATCATTCGCCTGATCAAAGCATTACTGCTCCATTTTTCAGGCCAGGGTTTTGACGCCAATGTGCTCTTGCACCTGCAGTGGCAATCCATTCGTGTAGGCTGGGCGGAATATGGGCTGGAAGTCAGCCTGGCCCTAAGCTTGCTTCTCTGCTCGGTTTATCTGGCCTGGAAGCTGACTTGCCGGGAAAAAGCCCTGAAATTTCGTTTCATTGCCATGCCGATTGTTCTGGCCTTGTGGGCTATCGGCCACCAGCAAACGGCGGAAGGTGAATTGCTGCAAGTACTTCAACAATACCTGGCCGTTGATACCACGCCCATTCTGGTGGATACCACCCAGCTTGAACAAGCCAGACAGGCCCTGATTCCCCTACGTGGGGATCGGCCATTACCGCCAGCCAAAGCCAATCTGGAATCCCAATTGCCCGCCCAGGCCATCAACTTGATTACGCTCTACCTGGAATCGTTCAACGACTGGCTGCTGGATCTACCTGATGCGCCTGCTCTGGCACCCAATCTTAGCCGGCTGCGTGCGAAAAACGGGCATATTCTGGCAAACCATTCTGCTGCCTATGTCACCATCGAAGGTATCGCCAACAGTCAATGCGGCACGCTGTTTGACATGCGCCATGCCAACAACTCCCTGACCACCGAGCGCGGTCGTCTGCCGCAGCTCCCCTGCCTGGGGGATGTTCTGCATCAGTCGGGCTACCATCAGGTTTTCCTGGGTGGTGCGCAACTGAGCTTTGCCGGCAAGGGAGCCTTTTTGCAGGCACACGGCTTTGACGAACAATATGGCTGGGATTATTGGGCCACCCATTTGCCAGAACGGGAGAAAACCGTCTGGGGCCTGTCAGATCCGGACCTGTTTCATCAAGCCCTGCAAACCATCGATCGCCTGAAACAGCAAGACAAGCCCTGGAACCTGACCCTTCTGACACTGGGCACCCACCTGCCCGGCTTTGTCTATGAAGGCTGCCCGGTCTATCAACCAGCCCCCGATGAAGTCTTTCTCAACGCAGTACATTGTACGGATTATCTGGTGGGCCAGTTCGTGCAGGCACTGGAACAGCGGGGTGTACTGAACCACACTTTGCTGGTTATCCAAGGCGATCACGGGGTGTTCCCCAACCCGGAAATGAAACGCCTGTTCGGCCCGGAGAAAGTCCAGGACCGCCGACTCCTGACGCTGTTTATTGGTGCAGGCAGTGACCGTGTGCAACCGGACGCCTATATGGCCAGCACCGACCTGGCACCCACCGTACTCGATCTGCTGCAACTGCAACATAACGCCACTTTCATACTCGGCAAAAGCGTGCTCAAGCCTGAGGCCACCCATTACCGCTTGACCCGCTATGGTGATTACAAAGGCGACAAGTTCATTCCATGGAAACCCACGGAACGACAATGTGAACTGTCACAAACGCTTTCACTGCACCCCCCTTTGGAATCCTGCGAAAGACAACAGGCACTGAACCTGATCTACCAAGTCAACAGCCAATATGCCAAACAGATACAACAGCCTACCCGCTTTATTCATGCTCGCATTCAAAATCAACGCTACTGGTATCTCAAGATCAACCAGCAATACCTTTCCGGTTTGGCCATGCATGCGGGCCGTGCCGTTTCATCACTGCGAAGCGGCTATCGCCTGCTCTGGCTGGACGAACAGTTTCAGCCGGATATCTATCTCTTCTTCCCCCCAGATGATCCAGCGGGACTAAAACAGGCTCTGCATGACATGAAAACCACCATGCGTTCACCCTATTTCTTGCTATCTGTTACCGGAACAAAATGGCCGGAAGGGCTGCACCTGCCCAAGGCACATGCCATTCTGCTGGGCCGCTTACACAAGGATCACATAGAGATCATTCAACAGGATGATCAGGGTGAACTGGTTTTCTATCCCCATGGACCAGCCCAGGCAAGTACGACCATCAACCTTGCTGAAAACACGGTCTTCTGCCCCATCATCCGCTGGGGTCCGCAACAAACCACGGTAGACCAGCCCTTCAACCAGCAAAAAGATGGCCGCTCGGCCTGGTGGCTCAAAACCGACTGTGCGCCGAAAAATGCCCGCTGGCTGCTGGATGGCCAGCCACTGGATACCGTCGTGCGCCTGCCGGTGATTACCGCCGCCCTGCACGCCGATGCGCTGTTGGAAACCCCTGGCCAACACAAGCTGGAACTGCTGGATCCGGAAACGGGGTTGATCCAGCTCATCGGCCTGTTTCAGGTGGAGGCGGCAACGAACTGAACCTGACCGGGCCGGGATTCATCTCCGGTTCAACTTCTCTCGATTATTTTGCCTGCACTTGCCAACAGGCCCAGGGAAGTTTTGCCGCAGATGTCAAACCCAGCTCAGACCAAATCCTTAACACCTTTCCTTTTTACCCAACCACTGCTCCGGTTGCTGCTGTTCAGCTGTATTGCCGGACTGGGCAGTGTGTTGTTATCTGGCTGGTTACCGGATTACCCGCAGTTTGGGACAGACCTATTCTTCTACTGGCTCAATGCTCTGCCCTTTGTGGTGCTGTTTCTGGCGTTATATCTGCTCAGCCTTCGCCTAAGCTTTTCCTTAGTACAGACACTGACTCTGGCACTGCTGCTGTACCAGATCAATCAGGTAAAAATGCATTTTCTGGCGGAACCACTGGTGGTGGCCGACTTCACGCATGTGCAGCAATGGCTGAATCATGCCGGCCTGTTGAGCCGCTATACTTCGTCCCCGTCACTGCTGTTGGCTTTCGCGCTCTATCTGGGCTTGTCCATCGGGTTGTATCGTCGGCCCAAACCGGCCTGGCGCCTTCCCCTGCCTATCCGCCTGGCCATGGTGGCTGTTCTTTTGCTGGCCATGAGTAGCCCACCATTCATTGCCCTGGCCGAATCGCTGTATCGCCTGCCCAGCGGTTCCCACCCGTGGGAGCCGGCCCGGGAAGTCGCCCGCTTTGGCCTGGTTCGGCGGCTGATGGCCAACCTGCTGAATGCCTCGGTACTGCCGCCCAAACCGGATGCACGGCAGGTACAGCACCTGCTGGACCAGCACGGCAAGCCGATGCTGCAAGACACCGGCCTGCCGCCCGTTGAGAAAATCCTCATCATTCTCAGTGAAAGCTATTTCGATCCGGCCCGTTTACGGCAGATCGAGCCGGGGCAATTCGACCTGCCTTCATTCCGGGCGCTGGCTGACCAGAGCTTTACCGGCAACCTGGAAGTGCCCACCTATGGCGGGCTGACCCTGCGCACCGAGTTTGAAATCCTCACCCAGGTGGATCTTGATCTTTTCCCCGCGCACCGCTATCCCTTTTTCACCCTGACCAACACGGAACGCCAGTCCCTGGTGTGGGATGCCCGCAACCTGGGATATGCCGCGCTGGCCATCCACCCCAACAAGGCCAGCTTCTGGAACCGCATTCATGCCTATGCCAACCTGGGCTTTGAGCACTATCTCAGCCTGAAGGATTTCGACCTCTCGCAAAAAACCGGCTATTACGTCTCCGAACGCAATTTTTATCAGGTATTGCGCGAACATCTGTACCCCGAGCGTTCGCAACTGGTTTATGCCGTCAGCATGGAAAACCATGGCCCATGGAAGCCCGGCCGCAGCGGGCTGGACCCGGCCGAATATGGCCGGCTGCAACTGCCCGATAGCCTCACGGAAAACAGCAAAACCGCCCTGCAACAGTATCTGTTCATTCGCTTGCGCAGCCAGCGGGAAACCGTCGCCCTGATTCGCTATCTGGATGAACAGCCCTACCGTTCGCTGATGCTGTTTTTCGGCGACCATCTGCCCGCCCTGCACGACGCCTTCGAACAGCTGGGTTTTGATGACGGCAAAAAAGCCTTCCAGCAACCGGCGTGGTTTCTCCTGCATGACACCCACCAGAACCTGCGCCAGACCCTGGCCGGACATTACACGGGGCGCGAAACCCTGACTGCCACGGAAATCGGCTCCCTGCTGTTGTCACTGGCCCGGCCGCAACCACCCCGTTTTCATTCGGCGGCCCTGCGCCTCAACCAGAAGCTGGCCACTGCCACCGACCAGCGCCAGACAGCACTTTTGCAACAACAACTGGCCCAGCTGCAACTGCAACGGTTTTACACGCCGCCTGCAGACCCGCATGGAAAAGCCTGGAAGGCCACCAAACTGCAGGCCCCTGAACCGACTCAGGCAAGCCCGCCCGTTTTCTGCCCCATCACCCGCTGGGGCCCCCAACAAACCCGCCTGGGCCAGTCTTTCAACCTACAGCCGGACGGCCGCTCGGCCTGGTGGCTGAAAACCGACTGTGCGCCGAAAAATGCCCGCTGGCTGCTGGATGGCCAGCCACTGGATACCGTCGTGCGCCTGCCGGTGATTACCGCCGCCCTGCACGCCGATGCGCTGTTGAAAACCCCGGGCAAGCACAAGCTGGAGCTGCTGGATCCGGAAACAGGATTGATTGTGCCCATCGGGCAATTCGAGGTAAAAACTGCCACCCCCTGAACCCGAGGCTTTCTCAAGGCGATGCAGCCGGCTTTTGCAGCTTAGGTATCCGCGTTTTTTTCCACGCCATCCCCGGGTCTGAGCCACTGGGCCAGCTCCACCCGGGTGGGGTCGGCAATGGCCAGCAGTTTTTCCAGGATGCGATCTTCCACCAGTTCCAGGTCAAATTCGGCCCACTGCCGGATTTCCTGCCATTCCTCGGCCCAGTGCGCGGTTTTTTCCC
>JALWTZ010000103.1 GCA_026993285.1 Lysobacterales bacterium
CGGGCCATTCCAGCGGGTGCTGCCGGGCCTTCCAGCCCTGTAGGCCTTCCTTGAGGGAAACCACCTGGCTGTGGCCGTCTTCCAGCAGCCATTCGGCGGCGATCAGCGAGCGCACGCCGGCGGCGCAATAGACCAGCAGGGGCTGTTGCTTGTCGGCCAGTTGTGGCAGGCCGCATTGTTCCATCAATGACTGCAATTGTGACAGGGGCGCGTTGACCGCGCCGGGCAGCTGCCCTTCGGCGTATTCCGCCGGCTCGCGTACATCCAGCGGCAGCCAGCCCTGTTGCAGCAGGGTCATGGCCTGGCGGTGGTCAACTTCGGGGATATCGATATCGTCTTCGGGTTCCATATCAACCGACCAGATTGGCAAAGGGTTCGATGATGACTTGCGTACCGGCTTCCACGCTGCCGGTGTCTTCATCCAGCACGATGAAACAGTTGGCCCGGGCCATGGAGCTGAGCGCGCCGGAAGACTGGGTGCCGGTGCTGGAAACCTCGAAGCAGCCGGGAGCCAGCTGGCGAAAAATGCCGCGCTGGTATTCGGTGCGGCCGGTGCGGGAGCGCAGATTGTCGCAGAGGGTGGCGCTCAGTTGCAGTGGTGGCTGATAGCGCATGCCGGCCAGTACCTGCAGGGCCGGCTGTACAAAATGGGCGAAGCAGGCCATCACCGATACCGGGTTGCCGGGCAGGCCGAAATACAGGGCCTGGCCCAGACGGCCAAACAGCAGCGGGTGGCCGGGTTTCATGCGCATCTTCCAGAACAGCACTTCACCCAGTTCGTCCAGCAGGCTGGGAATGTAGTCGGCATCGCCCATGGAGACCCCGCCGGAGGAGACCACCACATCGGCCATGGCGGCGGCATCCCGCATGGCCTGGGCCAGCTGTTCCGTGGTGTCGGGAATGGGGCCCAGATCCAGCACATCCACACCGGCGGCGCGGCCCATGGCTTCCAGTGAGAATCGGTTGCTGTCGAACAGGGTGCCGGGCTTGCGGCTTTCCCCGTGGCTGCGCAGTTCATCGCCACTGGTGAACAGGGCCACGCGCGGGCGGCGAAACACCCGCACTTCCGGAAAGCCCAGCGAGGCAATTACGCCCAGTTGCGGGCTGGAGAGCAGGGTGCCGGTGGCCACGGCCACCTGGCCCTGTTGCAGGTCTTCCCCGGCCCGGCGGATGTTGCTGCCTTTCTTGTGTCCCGGCTGGAACACGGCCTGGTCTTGCTCCACCGTGACCAGTTCTTTCATTACCACGGTATCCGCGCCCGGCGGCACGCGCGCGCCGGTCATGATACGGCTGCACTGGCCGGCCTCCAGGGGCCGTGGTGGCTGGTCGCCGGCAAAAACGGCATCGACGATCCGCAGGCGGGTGGGTTGCTCCGGGTGCAGGTCGGCATGGCGCAGGGCGAAACCGTCCATGGCGGAATTGTCGAAACCGGGGATGTCGAAGGGGGTGATCCGGTCTTCGGCCAGTACATGGCCCAGGGCCTGGCGCAGGGGCAGGCGCAGTACTTGCCGTGGCTGCTTGCCGGCTTCGGCCACGATGCGTTCGATGGCTTCTTTTACGCCCAGCCCCACGGGAAAGTCGCTGCAGCAGTGATTGGCAAATTCGGCGGGGGTTTTCATGATGACAGTTGTTCCGGGTGGTTGATATTGACGAAAGCCTGTTCGTTGTCGAACAGGCACCATTTTCCCTCACAGGCCTGCTGCCAGTCCATCAGCCGCCGTTTCCCTTCCTGCAAATGCTGCTGAATGCGTGGCAGCAGGTTCTGGTGTACCAGGCCGACCACCGGAAAATGCCGCTCTTGCGTGCGGGCGGTCAGCAGACGGTCGTCGGCCTGCCAATGCCCGGCCAGGGTTTGCAGTAAATCCGGCGGCAGGGCCGGCATGTCGCAGGGCGCGACCAGCAGCCAGGGGGTGCGGGCATGGATCAGCCCGGTTTCCAGACCGGCCAGCGGGCC
>JALWTZ010000104.1 GCA_026993285.1 Lysobacterales bacterium
CGGATGTTCTCGCAGAACCAGTTGTTGTTCATCTCGTTGACCTTGTCAATGAGGATGAAGCCGGGCTCGGCGAAGTCGTAGGTGGAGGTCATGATCATGTCCCACAGCCGGCGGGCGGGGATTTTCTTGTAGACCTTGCAGGCCACCAGGCCTGCTTCGTTGGTGATGTAGCGCTCGGCGGCCGGCCAGTCGCGCCAGATCACCTGTTCCGGGTCGTTCAGGTCCAGTTCGTCCACTTCCTTGGGGCTGACCGGGAAGACCAGCGGCCAGGGGGCATCCTCGCGCACCGCCTGGATGAAATCCTCGGTGATCAGCAGGGAGAGGTTGAACTGGCGCAGACGGCCGTCTTCCCGCTTGGCGCGGATGAATTCCATCACATCCGGATGGGAAACATCGAAGGTGGCCATCTGCGCGCCCCGGCGGCCACCGGCGGAGGAGACGGTGAAGCACATCTTGTCGTAGATGTCCATGAACGACAACGGGCCGGAGGTATGGGCGCCGGCACCGCTGACATAGGCGCCGCGCGGGCGCAGGGTGGAGAACTCATAGCCGATGCCGCAGCCGGCCTTCAGGGTCAGGCCCGCCTCGTGCACTTTCTCCAGGATGCCGTTCATGGAATCCTCGATGGTGCCGGAGACGGTGCAGTTGATGGTGGAAGTGGCCGGCTTGTGGGCCAGGGCACCGGCGTTGGAGGTGATGCGCCCGGCGGGAATGGCACCCTTGCGCAGGGCCCAGAGGAAACGCTCGAACCAGTGTTCGCGTACTTCCGGTTTTTCCACTTCCGCCAGCGCCCGCGCCACCCGCTGATAGGTGTCGTCGATGGTCTGGTCCACCGGTTCCCCGGTCTTGGTGCAGAGGCGGTATTTTTTCTCCCAGATATCCAGCGAGGCCGGCTGGAAGGGAATTTGAATTTCGGTGTCGGCAGCGTCTTTGGCCGGGTTTTTGGCTTGCGTTTGCGGCATGGTGCTTCCTGTCCCCCTCAATGCAGATTTTGGGCCAACCCCCACACGTAGTGTTCGGACTGGCCCTGAACCACTATATCTAGTGGTAACGCCGGCAAAGCGTACTGCCGCAGCCGCTGGCTGTCAATGGGAAATGGCTGAAGGCAACAGCTCGCAGCATCGGTGCAAACGCTTGATTTTTCAGATAATCAGTGTGCGCTAAAATGGTGCAGACAGGCCGAAAGCCGCGTAAATACTGGCCCTGCCGGAGGCGCGAAAAAAATTTCGTGTCCGCCGCGAAAAACGGCACTCAGCCCGGCGGGTTTTCGGGCTGGCAGGCGGGGCAGAACCAGCTGGAACGGCCCTGCTGGCGGATCTGCGTAATGGGCTGGCCACAGTGGTGGCAAGGCTCGCCGGCGCGGCCATAGACGAACAGCTGCTGGCTGAAATAGCCGGGCCTGCCGTCGGCCTGCTGAAAATCCTTCAGGGTGCTGCCGCCGGCGGCGATGGCCTGGGCCAGGATGCGGCGGATGGCTTTGTGCAGCCGTCGCAGGGCCGGGCGGTCGAGCCGGCCCGCGGGCGTGGCCGGGTGGATGCCGGCGGCAAACAGGGCCTCACAGGCATAGATGTTGCCCACGCCCACCACGGTGCGGGCATCCATGATGCGGGCCTTGATGGCCTGTTTGCGGCCCTTGCAGGCCTGCTGCAGCCCTTCCGGCGTGAAGGCGTCGCTCAGGGGTTCCGGCCCCAGCCGGGCCAGCAACGGGTGGGCTTCCGGTGGCTGTTCCAGCCACAGCACCGCGCCGAAGCGGCGCGGGTCACGCAGGCGCAGGAGCTGGCCGTTGTCCAGGGCCAGGTCCAGATGGTCGTGCTTTTCCGCCGCGCTGCCCTGGGGCAGCACGCGCAGGGAGCCGGACATGCCCAGATGCAGCAGCAGGTGGCCCCGGTCCAGCCGCAGCAGCAGGTATTTGGCCCGGCGGCTGACCTGATGACAGCGCTGGCCGGTGAGGC
>JALWTZ010000105.1 GCA_026993285.1 Lysobacterales bacterium
ATGGAGCCTTCATAGCGGGCGATGCCCATTTCCACCAGGTGGTTGGCGGCCACCTTGGCCTGTTCGAACAGGGGGGCCACCAGGCCGTAGCAGACATTGCGGTGCTGCACGCATTCGCCCACGGCATAGACCCGCGGGTCGTAGGTTTGCATGGTGTCGTTGACCACCACCCCCTTCTCGCAATAGATGCCGGCCTTCTGGGCCAGTTCGATGTTGGGGCGAATGCCCACGGCCATCACCACCAGGTCGGCTTCGATCTCCGAGCCGTCGGCAAAGCGCAGGCCGGAAACCCGTTCCCCACCCAGTACTTCCGAGGTGGAGGTTTCCATGAGGAATTGCATGCCCCGCTCTTCCAGCGAGGTTTTCAGCAGTGCGGCGGCGGGGGCGTCCAGCTGGCGCTCCATCAGCCGGTCCATCAGGTGGACCACGGTGACATCCATGCCGTTTTTCATCAGGCCGTTGGCGGCTTCCAGGCCCAACAGGCCGCCACCGATGACCACGGCCTTCTTGTATTTGCCGGCGGCTTCCAGCATGGATTCCACATCGGCAATATCACGGAAGCCGATGACGCCTTCCTTGTCCGCGCCGGGCACGGGGATGATGAAGGGGTTGGAACCGGTGGCCAGCAGCAGGCGGTCGTAGGGCACTTCCAGCCCGCTTTGGGAAACCACCACTCGTTTGACCCGGTTGATTTCCACCACCGGGTCGCCGGTGTGCAGGGTGATGCCGTTGTCGTCATACCAGGCCTGATCATTGAGGATGATGTCATCCACGGTCTTCTCACCGGCCAGTACCGGTGAAAGCATGATCCGGTTGTAGTTGGTCCACGGCTCGGCGCCGAAGACGGTGATGTCGTATTTGTCGGCATCCAGCTTCAGCAATTCTTCCAGGGTGCGTACCCCGGCCATGCCGTTGCCGATGAGAACCAGTTTTTCTTTCATGACCATTGGCTGCCTTCAGTTTTTGCGTTACCTGCTTGTGTGCAAAAACCTTGCCATTGATAAAATCCCTGAAAACTCAGCAAGTTGAGAGTACGTCCATTGACAGGCGCACCAACACGGTGCACGCCATCAGCATTCATGCCCTGCATCGGTACGATAGCAGCCGATACCCGCTCAATCGGCCGGCACGGCCCGGCTTTGACCCCATTCCCGCAGGGCCTGCACCTTTTCGGCCATCACATGCGACAGTGGGTGGGTGTTTTTCAGCGCCGCGAGAATATGACTGTCGTTCAGGTCTTCCTGGCGGGCATAGGCCTGATACAAACCGGAAACCACGGCCTGTTCGATTTCCGCGCCGGAAAACCCTTCGGCGTGGTTGGCCAGTTCGTCCAGATCGAAGTTTTCCGGATCCTGCTCGCGTTTTTGCAGGTGGATACGGAAAATCTCCCTGCGCACCTCGTGGTCGGGCAGGTCCACGAAGAAGATTTCATCCAGCCGGCCCTTGCGCATCAGTTCCGGCGGCAGGGCGCTGATGTCATTGGCGGTGGCCACCAGAAACACCGGGTGCCGGCGCTCCGAAAGCCAGTTGAGCAGGGTGCCGAGCATGCGTTTGGAGGTACCTTCGTCGGAATCGCTGGTGGCCACGCCCTTCTCGATTTCATCCACCCAGAGCACGCAGGGTGCCATGATGTCGGCGGTTTTCAGTGATTCGCGCAGATTGCGCTCGCTTTCACCATGGTACTTGTTGTACAGGCTGGCCAGATCCAGCCGCAGCAGCGGCAGGCCGTAGAGACCGGCCACGGCCTTGGCCGCCAGCGATTTGCCACCCCCCTGCACGCCCAGCAACAGCACACCGCGCGGGCTGTCCAGGCCCGGCAGGGGTTTGTCGGCAAAAAAGGCCGGCTTGCGCAGTTCCAGCCAGTGCTTGAGCTTGCGCAGCCCGGCCACCTCGGAAAAGCGGGCGGTTTCGTATTCAAACTGCAACACGCCGCCCTGGCTGAGCAGCTCGAACTTGGCCTGCATCACCTGTGGCAGGTCCTCATCCGTGATGGCACCGTCATGGTAGATGGCGTTGCGGGCCAGCCGGCGGGCGTCTTTCAGGGTCAGACCCTGCAGGGTACGCACCAGCTGTTCCAGGCTGCGCTTGTGCACCTTCACCCGGCGGCCATCGTGTCGCCGGGACCAGTTGAAGGCTTCCTCGCGAATCATGGCTTCCAGTTCCGCGCTGCCGGGCAGTTGCAGATCATAACGGTGGGCAATGGGCTGCAGGCCTGGCGGTAGCGGGATTTTCGGCCCGATGATGGCCAGCGTATGTTCCGCCTGTTGTTGCTGGCAGATTTCCTTGATCAGACGGATATTGACCGGGTCTTCCAGCCAGGGGGCGAAATCCAGCAACAGGTAAACGCTTTTCTCCCGGTTTTGCAGGATGCGCCGCAGGGTGGCTTGCGGGCTGGTATCCTGCCCCGGCGCCGGGGGCATGTCCATGTCCAGCCGTACCAGCCCGTGGGTGACCGACCAGCGGTACAGGGGCTTCCAGAACTCGGAAAGACAGCCCTGAAAGGCCTCGATGGCACGGATTTCTTCATGGGTTTCCACCACCACCAGCGGGGTGGCGGCCTTGAGCAGGATGGCCAGGTCAGGATGTTTCTGCATGTTTTTTCAGGGATCCGATATAGATGCCTGCCAGTGTAATACAAACCCCGGCCACTTCGCCCGCGCTCATGGGGCGCTGCAGAAAAAGCACATCCCAGACATAGGAAAAGGTAGGCTGCAACAACAGCAACAGGGCAATGCGCGCCGTGGGCAGGCGGGGCATGGCACCGGTGATCAGTACCCAGCCCAGTACCTGGCACAGGCTGCCATAGGCCAGCAGTACCAGCAGGGCGCGCAGATCTGGCAGTACCAGTGACTCACCCTGATGCCCGGCGGCCAGTCCGAGAAAACCGGCAGCAAACAGGCTCATCCAGAACAGGTTGACACGCGTTTCTTCCCGCGCATTGCCTTGTTGCACCCGTTTCATGGTCAGCATGAATGCCGTGTAAGCCAATGCCGTGGCCAAACCCAGCCAGATACCCAGCCGGTAGTCCGCATTAAAATCTGCCCAGCCCTGCCCCACCTGCAGCCACAGGCCGGCCACTGCCAGCAACGCACCGATGAAATAGCCCGGCCACAAGCGCTCGCGATACAACATCCAGGCGGCCAGGGGCATGACAAAGACCTGCAAATTGGCCAGCAATGTGGCCAGTCCCGGGCCTATATAAAGAATGGACTGATGCCAGAAGCCCAAATCCAGCGCGAAGAATAAAGCGGCCAGTGCCAATGTGCCCCCCTGCCGCCAGGGCAAGCGGATCGGGCTGCGGCTGATATACAGCCAGCCCAGCAGTACGGCGGCACCAATAGCCATACGCCAGAAACCGGAAGTGGCCGCGGACACACCGGCAACGGCCACAAACAGGGAAGAAAAACTGATCAGGAACGCACCCAGCGTCATTCGGGAGCTTGCTTGCATGGTCCAGGAACACTCAGAAAATCAACCCCACGGATTGCAGCACGAATGCCGGCAAACCTCCAGAAAAAATTTATTCATTGATAGTTCAATAAGTTAAAGCCATTTCCTAAAGTAAAGTGTTGCATTATGTATTGGCTTCAAGTTACTATTTTTTCAGGGATTACTCCCTGGCTTGAATCACCACGATTCAGTCTTGCGGTGAACTTGTCTGTCAAGCATCCACCGTTTACCCCATTTGAAGCCGCGTTCATCGCGGCTTTTTTTTCGCCTGCGCTCAGTGTTCAGGGTAAAATGGCCCGCTTTCCCCGAATCACAGGCAGATCGACAGTGAAAGAGGCGCTGATTCCCCTGCTCCAGCAGGGTGTGAACACCCTGAAACAGGCCGGTGTGCTACCCGAAGACCTGCAAACCCCCATTCGTCTGGACCACAGCAAGAACCCGGCTCACGGTGACCTGGCCACCAACCTGGCGCTGATGCTGGCCAAGCCGGCGGGCATGAACCCCCGTGAACTGGCCGAACGCCTGCTGCAGGCCCTGCCTGAAAACGACCTGATTGCCAAAACGGAAGTGGCCGGCCCCGGCTTTATCAATTTCTTTCTCCAGGCCGATGCCGGCTTCTCCCTGCTGCATGACATCACCGCTCAGGGTTCGGGCTTCGGCGCCACCCGGGTACCCGAAGCCTGCCGCGTTACCGTGGAATTTGTTTCCGCCAACCCCACCGGCCCCCTGCATGTGGGGCACGGGCGCGGCGCGGCCTATGGCGCTTCACTGGCCAATGTGCTGCGGGCAACCGGCTACGAGGTGCAGACGGAATACTATGTCAATGATGCCGGCCGGCAGATGCACATCCTTGCCACCTCGGTGTGGTTGCGCTACCTGGAGGCCTGTGGCGAGCCGGTGCGTTTCCCCGACAACGGCTATCGCGGTGATTACATTCACGACATCGCCCGGGCCATTCATGCCACCGACGGTGAACGCTGGCATCAACCCTGGGATGCCGTCGCCCAGGGCCTGCCGCCCGATGAACAACAGGGTGGGGACAAGGAAAAGCATGTGGATGCCCTGATCGAGCGGGCCCAGTCCCTGCTGGGCGAGGCGGGTTATGCGCGCTTTTTCGATGCGGCGCTGCAAGACATCCTCGCTGGTATCCGCAAGGATCTGGAGGATTTTGGCGTGGTCTACGACGAGTGGTTTTCCGAACGCTCGCTGGTGGATTCCGGCGCCATTGACCGCGCACTGGAGGCACTGAAGGCCGCCGATGCCGTCTATGAGAAAAACGGCGCCCTGTGGTTTGCCGCCAGCCGCTACGGTGACGAGAAAGACCGGGTGGTGGTGCGCGACAATGGCCAGACCACCTATTTTGCTTCTGATATTGCCTATTTTCTCAACAAGCTGGAGCGGGGCTTTGAAAAGGCCCTGTATGTTTTCGGAGCCGATCACCATGGCTATGTGCCCCGTCTGCGCGCGGTGGCCCGCGGGCTGGGCAAGGACCCGGATGTGCTGGAAATCCCGCTGGTGCAATTCGCCGTGCTCTGGCGCGGAGGGAAAAAGGTGCAGATGTCCACCCGTTCCGGCCAGTTTGTCACCCTGCGCGAGCTGATGGAAGAAGTGGGCAGTGATGCCGCCCGTTTCTTCTACGTCATGCGTTCCCACGAGCAGCATCTGGATTTCGATCTGGACCTGGCCACCTCGCGCAGCAATGAAAACCCGGTCTACACCATCCAGTACGCCCATGCGCGGGTATGCAGCCTGTTCCGCCAGGCCGGGGAACGCGGGCTGTCCCGCCCGGCAGACTGGGCCAGCGTGGATACGGGCGTACTCCAGGCGGACGCCGAACGCGAACTGGTAAAGTTTCTGGGCCGCTACAGTGAACAGCTGATCCAGGCCTCGCGCAAACGCGCGCCCCATGTGCTGGCTCACTACCTGCGTGAACTGGCCCACCACTTCCACAGCTGGTACAACGGCCATCCGGTACTGGTGGATGAAACCGAACTGCGCCATGGCCGCATGCTGCTGGCAGAGGCCTGCCGGCAGGTGATTGCCAACGGTCTGTCCCTGCTGGGCGTGACCGCGCCGGAGAAGATGTAGACATGGCCCGGCGCAAGCGCAGGGCAGGCGGGCGAAAAAAGCCGGTTCCGGGCTGGGTCTGGCTGTTGATGGGCCTGGTACTGGGGCTGGGCCTGGCCACCGGGGCCTGGCTCGCCGGGCTGGTCAAGCCAGCGGAAAAACCCTTGCCCAAACCGGCGGCACACCCGAAACCGCCACGGGACAAGGCCGAAGACCTGCCCATCCAGCCACTGAAAAAACCCGATTACAATTTTTATGATGCCCTGGAATCGGACAAGGCCCAACTGCCCCAGATTCAGCAACAACCCGCCAGCAGAGAAACGGCAGGCTACCGCTACTGGTTGCAGCTCGGTGCCTTTCGCAAGGCCAGCGATGCCGATGCCCTCAAGGCCCGGCTGGCCCTGATGGGGGTGGAATCCAGCATCCTGGTCAGCAACAGCAACGGCCAGCGCTGGCACAAGGTGCGGGTCGGGCCATTCGAAGGCAAACGGGCCCGACAAGCCATGCTGCGTAAACTGCAGGGTGCCGGGTACGAGCCCCTGCTGTTGCGCGACAGGGCGGAGGCACGGCCCTGAACCGGCCGGTTGGGCTTATCCCAACGGAAAGGTTGCAAGCGTGTCCAAGCTGGGAAAGAATCCCTGATTCGTCTTTTAATTCCGTGCCGGAGTGCCGGGGGAACCAACCGATTTCACATGAGGAGTTAGATCCATGACCATCAAAGTTGCCATCAATGGTTACGGTCGTATCGGCCGCAACGTGCTGCGCGCCCTGTACGAGTCCGGCCGCAAGGATATCCAGATTGTTGCCATCAATGATCTGGGTGACGCCAACACCAATGCCCACCTGACCCAGTACGATACCGCGCACGGCAAGTTCCCCGGCGAGGTTTCCGTGGATGGAGACTACATGGTGGTCAATGGTGACCGCATCCGCGTACTGGCTGAACGCGACCCCGCCAAGCTGCCCTGGGGCGAGCTGGGTGTGGACGTGGTGCACGAATGCACCGGTTTCTTCGCCAGCAAGGAAAAGGCCTCTGCCCACCTGCAGGGCGGTGCCAAGAAAGTAGTGATCTCCGCTCCGGGCGGCAAGGATGTGGACGCCACCGTGGTTTACGGCGTGAACCAGGATGTGCTGCGTGCCGAGCACACCGTCATTTCCAATGCTTCCTGCACCACCAACTGCCTGGCCCCCATGGTCAAGCCGCTGCACGAGAAGCTGGGCGTGGTCAAGGGCCTGATGACCACGGTGCACTCCTACACCAATGACCAGGTGCTGACCGATGTTTACCATTCCGACCTGCGCCGGGCCCGTTCCGCCACCATGTCCATGATCCCTACCAAGACCGGTGCCGCCGCCGCCGTGGGGCTGGTGCTGCCGGAACTGAACGGCAAGCTGGACGGTTTCGCCATCCGCGTGCCCACCATCAATGTTTCCATCGTGGACCTGACCTTCGAAGCCGGCCGGGAAACCACCGTGGAGGAAGTCAACGCCATCATGAAGGAAGCGGCCGACGGCAAGATTCTCGGCTACAACGATGCGCCGCTGGTTTCCGTGGACTTCAATCACACCTCCACCACATCCAACTTCGATGCCAGCCTGACGCGCGTCAATGGCAATCTGGTGAAGGTGTGCAGCTGGTACGACAACGAGTGGGGTTTCTCCAACCGCATGCTGGACACCACCGTTGCCCTGATGAACGCCAAGTAATATCTGACAGCAACACCCTGTCCTCGAGGGCACCAGGGAGGGTGCCCGAGAGGGATTGGCTGAGCGGGATCGTTGAGCCAATCCCTTTCCAAATGCAGGAGTTTCCTCATGACGATTCTCAAGATGACCGAACTGGATCTGGCCGGCAAGCGCCTGCTGATCCGTCAGGATCTCAATGTCCCCATCCAGGATGGGCAAGTCAGCTCGGACAAGCGCATCCGCGCCTCCCTGCCCACCATTCGGCAGGCGGTCGAAGCCGGTGCAGCGGTCATGCTCATGTCCCATCTGGACCGCCCCACCGAGGGCGAACCGGACGAAGCCTTTTCCCTGGCCCCCGTGGCCGCCCGCCTGGGTGAATTGCTGGGCCAGCCCGTTCGCCTGGTCAAGGACTACCTGCAAAACCGGCCGGAAGTACAGGCCGGTGAAGTGGTGCTGCTGGAGAATGTGCGCTTCAACAAGGGCGAGAAAGCCAATGACGAAGCCTTGGCCCGCCAGTATGCCGCCCTGTGTGACATCTATGTGATGGATGCCTTCGGCACCGCCCACCGGGCACAGGCCTCCACCTATGGTGCCGGCATGTTTGCCCCCGCCGCCTGTGCCGGCCCCCTGCTGGCCGCCGAACTGGAAGCCCTGGGCAAGGCCCTGAACGAGCCGGAGCGGCCCATGGCCGCCATCGTCGGTGGCTCCAAGGTTTCCACCAAGCTGACCGTGCTGGATGC
>JALWTZ010000106.1 GCA_026993285.1 Lysobacterales bacterium
TGCGCCTGCAATACCGCCGCATTCCCTACGGCAGCAACCGGCACATGCTGCTGGTACGCGATATCACCGAGCGGGAACGCATCGAACAGACCCGCAAGGATTTCGTCGCCAATGTCTCGCACGAACTACGCACCCCGCTGACCGTGCTCAGCGGCTACCTGGAAATGATGCAACAAGCCGAGCTGAGCGAATGGCAGCCGGCAATCAGCCAGATGCGTGAGCAAAGCCAGCGCATGCAACACATTATTGACGACCTGCTCACTCTCTCGCGCATGGATGCCGAAAACCTGCTGGAAAACCAGCAGCGGCTGAACATGCCCGCCTGGATGCAGAACCTGGCCAGGGAAGCCCGCGCCCTGAGCAACGGCCGCCATGCCATCGAGCTGAAACAGCAATCCGACCAGTGGCTGCAAGGCAACGAAAGCCTGTATCAGGCCTTCTCCAACCTGGTTTCCAACGCCGTGCGCTACACCCCGGAAGGCGGGCAGATCACCCTGATCTGGCGTACCGGCCCCGAAGGTGGCGAGTTTTCGGTCATGGATACCGGCATCGGCATCCCCCGGCAGCACATTCCGCGCATCACCGAACGCTTCTACCGGGTGGATTCCGACCGCTCGCGTGAAACCGGTGGTACCGGCCTGGGGCTGGCCATCGTCAAGCATGTGCTGCAGCAGCATGGCGCCCATCTGCTGGTGGAATCGGAAGTGGGCCGCGGCAGTACGTTCACCTGCGCCTTCCCCTCGCGCATGCTGCGCCCGCCAGCCCTTGCCGAGCATGGCACCACTACCTCTTGAGTCTCGTTGCAATCAGCAGAACTTGTGGGTATTCTCCGCGCCTGTCAGGTGCCTGCAGTCCCCCGCTCGCAGGTGAAACGGGAAGCCGGTGAAAATCCGGCGCTGCCCCCGCAACGGTAAGTTGTGACGGCCCGACCAGTCCCTCATCAGGACAGCCACTGTGGTGCACCCCACCATGGGAAGGCGGCTCAGGTTATGCAACAAGCCCGGAGACCGACCTGACAACAACGGTCAGTGTGTGCACTGACGCACGCGGGTGTGCGAAACCAACGAGGACAAGATGATGAACAGAAATGCCCTTTCTGCCGGCCTGCTGCTGGCCGGCCTTGCCGTGGTGGCCCATGCCGATGATGCCAGCGAAGTGCTGGTGGTCACCGCCGACAAATCCGAAGAACCCATCGAACAGGTCAACGCCAGCGTGACCGTGATCGACCGTGAACAAATCGAACAGGCCGCCGCGCCGGATCTGCTGGAACTGCTGCGCGGCCAGACCGGTATCCAGATTGCCCGCACCGGTGGCCATGGCGCGCAAACCAGCCTGTTCATGCGTGGCAGCAATTCCAACCAGGTGCTGGTACTCATCGACGGCGTCCGGGTCAGCTCGCCCCACACCGGCAGCTTCGCCTGGGAACACCTCAACCTGGACCAGATCGAACGCATCGAAATCGTGCGTGGCCCCCGCGCCACCACCTGGGGTTCCGATGCCATCGGCGGCGTGATCCAGATCTTCACCCGCAAGCCCACGGGCATTCGCGCCGGGGCCTATGCCGGCAGTTATGACCGTTTTGGCGCCAGCGCTTCGGCCCATGCCGGCACCGCCGGCGGCTTCCAGCTCAATGCCAATCTGGCCTATGACCAGAGCCAGGGCTTCTCCAGCCAGAACCCCAATGGCTTTTCCTACGATCCCGATCGTGACGGCTACCACAACCGCAGCGGCAGCCTGCAGCTGGAAAGCCCGCTGGGAGAACACTACAAGCTGAGTGCGCAGGCCAATGTGATCGACGCCGACAGCCAGTTCGATCAGGGCACCAGTTACAGTCACATCACCCGCTACAGTCTGAAGGCCGAAGGGCGGATCAGCGAACAATGGCAGCACAGCCTGCAATACAGCCGCAGCACCAACGACATTGAAACCCCGGCCTTTTTCTCGTCACTGCAATCCACCCGCAATCTGGTGGAATGGCATAACCGCTACAGCCTGAGCGAGCAGGCTGCCCTGCTCTTTGGTGCCGACTACCAGAAGCAGGAAGGCGTCAGCGCCTTCAATTACGACAACAGCCAGAATAACCTGGGCATCTACGGCCAGTGGGACCAGCAGTGGAGCGACCACTTCCGCACCACCGCCAGCCTGCGCCTGGACGATCACAGCGAATACGGCAACCACACCAGCGGCCAGATCAGCGCCGGCTGGGATATCAGCGACCAGTGGAGCCTCTACGGCAATGCCGGCACCGCCTACCGCACACCCACGCTGAACGAATTGTTCCATCCCGGTTACGGTGGCTGGTATGCCGGCAACCCCAACCTCAAGCCGGAAGTTTCCACCAGCCTGGAACTGGGCCTGAAGGCGCATCTGGGTGATTACCAGCAACTGCAGGCCAGCCTGCAACATACTGAAGTGGAAGACCTGATCACTTACGCCGGTGGCGACACCTTCCAGGCCATCAATCTGAAAAAGGCGGAAATGGACAGCCTGGAACTGAGCTGGAGTTACAAGCGCGGTGCCCATGATCTGGCCGCCAATGTCACCCTGCTCAATGCGCAGGACAAGGACAGCGACACTGACCTGCTGCGCCGCCCTCACCAGCAGTACCAACTGAGCTATGGCTACGAGTTTGCCAACCAGTGGCAACTGCGTGGTGAATGGTTCCATAGCGGTGCAGCGGCTGACTTCGGCGCTCAACTGGACAGCTACGACCTGTTCAATGCCAGCATCATCCTGCCCTTCAACGACCACTGGAAAGGCCGCATTCGTCTGGACAACCTGAGCAACGAAGACTATGCCCTGGCCTACGGCTACAACACGCCCGGCCGCAGCGTAATGTTGTACATCGATTACCGGTAAGCCACGGAATTCAACCGCAACAAAAAACCCCGCGGGCCTGCCAGCCCGTGGGGTTTTCTGCTTCCATACAACAGCAAAACTAGCGGATTCTGCGCACCTTGGTGCTTGCGTTGTAACCCTTCACCTTCAGCCGCCAGCTGCCAAACATGGCCGGTTCGATGGTGACTTCCGGGTTCTCCAGCTTCACCTTGAACACACCACCGCCCACCTGCTCCCACACCTGGCCGTTGGCCAGCTCGAAACGGGTCTTGCCGCGCCAGCCGGTGAACTGGCCGGGAATGGTGCTGACAATGGGCTGGTCGTCAACCGGCTCCTTGAAACCGCGGCGGTCTTCCGTCGGCGCAACCGTGGTCACCGCCTCGGCCGGCAGGCGACCTTCCGGTATCCTGGTGGCAATCCAGGCATTGAGCCGCGCCAGTTCTTCCGGTGTCAGCCGGTTCAGGCCCGCCGCCTCGAATTCCGCCTGGGTCATCTGCTCTTCCAGCGAGCTGAACGGGGCGGCCTGGCCAGCCCAGGGCAACAGCAGACAGGCAGCCAGTGTGAGCCGTTTCACAGTTTGAACACTTTTACGAGAAATCATCATCAAAACCTCAGGTAAGGCACTGAAAACTGTGCATCTTTACCTCATTGTTAACAACTGATGTCTGTCGGCTCCGTATAATCCGCCGCAAACGTGAATCCTGACTGGCCCAAGACAAAGGCCAGAAACAAGCGGAGTAGATTGTGACCAAAAAAAGCGCTGTTGCCAATGCCATTTTCTTTGGCCTGACCACCCTGAATGCACACGCATTGCCCGTGCAGATCAATGATGGCGCGCCTTTCACCCTGGCCAACGAACAAATTGATTACGACCCGGCCAATACCACCCTGACCATGCGCACGGCTGTTGGAGAGCCGGTACTGATCTGCGCGGATCTCAATCAGTCCACCACCGGGCCATCCGTGGACATCGTCAATCCCAGTAACCTCACCGGTATCGACAACTACACCCGCTTCTACGGTTTCGACCAGATTGAATACCTGCCCGCCAGTACCACGGTTTCCATCCAGCATACCGGTCTGGAGTGCTATGTCATTGACACCAGCAGCACTACGGTGATCGGCCCCTATGTGCCCCCCCCGGAGGCACCGGTGATCACCGTAGACAGCGCGGACCCGGGCCCAAGCCTGGCAGTGAACGTCGCCAGTGGCAGTACCTATGTAAAAACACTGGGGGTAATTACCACGGAAACCCCGGTCAGCTGGAGCCTGAGCATTGCCCCCACCCAGGGCAGCGCCAGCATCGACAGCGCTTCCGGCCTGTTGTCTTACACGGCTCCCAGCTCCTTCCCGGCCAGTGATTCGCTGGAAGTGACCGTAACCGACAATATTGGCGGAACCGATACCCTGACCTTCAACTTCACCATCATCGACCCCTCAGGCGACACCATTTTCGCCAATGCCTTCGAAGGGGGCGTGGCCAAGCGCGCCCAGGCCAGTCAACCCGGCACAAAGACAGCCAATGGAACAAGCCTGGCCACCGATGCAGCCATCAGTGTCAGCACCTGCACCACAAACGGAGCCTGGGACCGGCCGGGGGATGGCCAGCCGTTCTGCTACCAGATCACGGTCAGCAACAACGGCACTCAGGATCTCAACAATGTGCATGTTCGTGAGCAGTTCCCGCTGGATGCCACCACACCTGTCAATACCTTCACGGTTTACGGTGATATCGGTGAAACGGTCACGCCCGCCTGCACCGGCTCGGCCTGCCCCAACCCCCTGGATGAATGGGCCACTGTCATCGCCACCCTGCCCGTGGGAGAAAGCGTCACACTGGAACGGGTGCGCACCATCCACATTCCTGCAACAACCACAGACCCGCTGGTCTTCCATGCCGCCGTGTTTGTAGCGGACGATGAAGATACCAGCAACAACGCCCTGCGCGTGGCGGTACAGCAGAACGCCGCCCCGACCATCACCGATCCGGAAGGTGACGGCGATGCCAGCACCACCGTAACCATGGATGAAGACGGCAGCCCCACAGCTTTCAACATGGCCAATCTGCAGGCTACAGACCCGGAAAATGACAGCCTTACCTGGAGTATTGCCACCGATGCCAGCAATGGCTCGGCCAGTGTGGATGCCAATACCGGTGCCGTCAGCTACAGCCCGGACCTGAACTACAACAACGATACCAACACGCCCGACAGCTTTGTGGTGCAAGTGGATGACGGCTATGGCGGCACGGATACCTTTACCGTGAATGTGGTAGTCAACCCGGTCAATGATGCGCCAGAGGCGGTGGACTCCACCGTGAGCACCAATGAAAGTACCACTTACGACTTTACCTCTATGGACTTTGGCTTTACCGATGTAGACGGCGATACCCTGGCAGCAGTGGAGATCACCAGTCTACCAGCTGCAGGCCAGTTGCTATACAACAATGCCAGTTTTACCGCGCCCTTGAGCATTAGTGCGGCGAATATCGGCAATCTGCAGTTCACACCCGCCTTCGGAGCCAGTGGAAGCAACTACGCCAGCTTTCAGTTTCAGGTCTCCGACGGCCAGCTGAGCTCCAGTGCAGCCGCCACCATGACCATTGATGTCATTGGCGTCAACGATCCACCCACTGCTGCCAATAACAGTATTTCCACCAGTGAGGACACCCCCTACAGTGGCTTCACCACGGCGACCTTTGGTTACAGCGACCCGGAAGGTGATCCCATGTCCACTTTGTTTATTTATACAGCGCCGCAAAATGGCCAGTTGGCCCTCAATGGCAATGCCATTGGTCAGGGCGCACTGGTGGCCGCATCGGATCTGGCCAATCTGAGCTATACGCCCGGCAACAATTACAACGGCGCAGACAGCTTTGATTTTCTGGTCAATGACGGCAACGTGTACTCGTCCAGCGCCTATACGCTGAGCATCAATATCATCCCGCAACCGGATGCGCCGGTAATCGTGCAATCGGATGGCACCGCTTATGGCAACAGCCAGAACTGGACGGTTTCATCCACGGCCGTGGATACCTGGAGCCTGTATGTCAGTGATCCGGATGCAGGCGATACCGCCACCTGGTCGGTCAGCAACAACCCCAGTGGCAATGCCAGCATCGACAGCAATGGCCTGGTTTCCTTTGATGCCACCGGCATGAACCCGGGAGATACCACCACCTTTGAAATCACGGTGACGGATGGGGACAGTCTTACCGATACCCTGACCTTCAATGTCACGGTGAACACACCACCACAAATCACGGATACCAATGGCGTAGTGATCAATTCCCCCTATGCATGGACGGTCAGCACGACCAACGCGGCCAACACGCTGGATCTGAATGCCAGCGATCCGGATGCCGGAGATACCGCCAGCTGGGCCATCAGTGCCGCACCCGCCGCAGGCAGTGCCAGTATGGATGCCAACGGCGTCATTACCTTTGATGCCACCAGCATGACCGGTGGTGATACCACCAGCATGGATGTCACGGTTACCGATGCTGCCGGTGATTCGGCAACCTTGACCATTAATATTACCGCGCAATAAACCGTCCCTATTCTGCCCCGGCCAGATGGCCGGGGCGTTTTGCTATCTATCGCACTGGCAAGCTACTGTGCCGCAGCAGCCACTGCCCCAACAACCAGAGTGGCCAGATCAGCCAGCGGCATAACCAGCGTGGTTGCAACACGGCCATGGCGGCCAGTGGCAGGCCCGTGGCCAACAGCCAGATGGACCCCAGAAGCGTCTGATCCATTCCCGAAAGATCCGCCAGCACAGCGATAGGCCAACCCAGCAAGAACCAGTTGCGTAAAACATACATAACATTGTGCATTTGCGCTCTCCTTTGGTATGGGAGATTCAGCATGCCCGGGCCTTGTCTCAAAACCTGAGAACGAGTGCCACTCTCAGCCGGCCATTGATTTGGCGCATTGCATGCCGGTGCAGCCGGGCGCAGAATGCGTGCAGCAATACTTGAGGAAGACCACATGGCAGAATGGCTGGGTTGGGCAGGAGTCTTGTTCCTCTCTCTGGCTTGCACTCGCAGTGACCACTGGAAAACACTGTTGCACTCTGCAAGCCTGCAACGCCGGCTGCTGCTGATCGCACTGGTGCTGGCTGCATTATGGAGCATGCGCGCGGGCCTGCACCCCTTGCTGCAGTTTCATTTTCTGGGCCTGACCCTGACCACCCTGATGCTGGGCCCGGAAGGCGCGCTGGCAGCCGGGTTGCTCGCCTGGCTGACCCGCGCGTTACTGGGCATGGAAAGCTTTGCCCTGGCAGGGGAGTGGCTCTTTGCCTGGGTCGCTTTGCCCGTGGCCCTGACCCAAGCCATGCATGTACTGGTTCAGAAATATCTGCCGCACAACTATTTCATTTTTTTCTTTCTAACCGGTTTTTTCACCGCCATGCTGACCGCCACCACTGCCATGCTGGCCTGGGCGGCACTGTTGATCCTGGGAGGCACACTGGATATCAGCCGCATTCAGGAAGAGTTTATCTTTCTCATTCCCCTGATGCTGTTTGGCGAGGGCTTCCTCAACGGCCTCAACCTGGCCATTTTCGTCGTATACCGGCCCCAGTGGGTGCAGGCTTTCAACGACCGCCTGTACCTGCCCTACAAGCAGGATATATGACGAGCGCAACGCGCTCACCCGCACATCCTTCTTTGTTTGACCCGGCTACAAACAAAAAGCCCGCCAGTGGCGGGCCTTTCATGCAAGCAATATTGCCTGTCTCAGCACTTGCAGCAGTTCTGCTCCTGCAGTTGCTTGAGACCATGCTCAAAACGCTCGACAACCGGGCTTTGCAGCTCCAGCAGGCCTTCTTCATTGTAGGCAACCAGGCCTTCTTCCATGGCATTGTCCAGAATGGCACGGTAGGGCACATCCGTGCCATAACGCTGGCACAGGCTCTTGAAGCTCAAACCACCTTCCTTGGGCAGCGACAAGGGCTTGCCGCCCTTGTCCTGAAAATCCGGATCATTGATCCAGCCACGCAGCACGCGTACACGGCGGTTCCACAGGAACGGGTCCAGATCCGCCTCGGTGGGCTCGCCCAGCAGGGTCTGCACATCCGGACGGCTCA
>JALWTZ010000107.1 GCA_026993285.1 Lysobacterales bacterium
CCCACGCCTTTCTTTTCGCAGGTCTTGAGAAACTTTTCGTAGAGTTTCTCCAGCTGCTTCATGCGTGCTTCCACTTCTTCCAGGTCCGGGCCGGTGTCCTCGATGACGGCTTCTTCATCATCGTCTTCGCTTTCGGCGGCCTTTTCCGCGGCGGTGACCTTGGCCGGCTGGGGGATTTCATCGGGGATTTCCTCGCGGAAACCGATGATCAGCTCGTTGAGGCGCTGCTGGTCATCCTTGTATTGCTGGTATTCGTCCAGCAACAGATGGACGGCGCCGGGGAAGTTGACAAAGGCGTCCAGTACCTGGTTCAGCCCTTCCTCGATGCGCTTGGCAATGGCAATCTCGCCTTCGCGGGTCAGCAGTTCCACGGTACCCATTTCACGCATGTACATGCGAACCGGATCGGTGGTGCGGCCGATTTCGGTGTCGGCTGCCAGCGTGGCCGCGGCTTCTTCCACGGCTTCGTCATCGGCGGTGCTTTCCGCCGGTGTGATGGCGTCGTCGTCCGGAATCTCTTCGGAGACTTTGATGCCCAGGTCTTCCAGCAGGGCGTAGATTTCCTCGATCTGGTCCAGCTCGACAATATCGCCGGGCAGGTGGTCGTTGATTTCGCTGTAGGTGAGGTAGCCCTGTTCCTTGCCTTTGGAGATCAGGGCCTTGATATTGGATTGCTGTTCCTGGTTCATGTACGGCTCGTTTCCCGCCAAAAAGCAAAACCTACAGTATACCTGACGCAGGTATTGCTTAGAAGTGATTGCACAAAAAATAACCGCATGGCTGCGGTCGCCGTTGGCGATGTGGGTGCTTCGCATCAGATGCGGCACGCATTCGCTTGTCAGGGGCATGTGGAGCCGGCCTGCATTCAAGCAGTGCCTGGCAGTTCGCCGGACTGCGGGGCGGGCAGTCGTGGCGCATTAGACCATAAAATATACAGCCGGTTCCAGCCGCCAGTCAGTTTTTTTCGCTGAGCCGGCGTTTTTCCTGCAACAGGGCTTGCAGTTGTTGCAGTTCTTGACTGTTTGGGGGCTGACCCTGCATGTGTGTCTGCAGCTGCTGGATGCGCTCGCCGATTTGCTGCAGGCGAATCTTACGCAAGGCATCGGCAAATACCTGTTCGCGGTTTTCCTTCGGCAAGCGGCTGGCAACCAGCCGGTTGAGGTGCTCGCCTTCCGGCTTGTCACGCCAGCTCTCCAGCAATTGCGCGGTGGTCAGGTCGGGTTGCCGGGCAATTTGTTGCAGCAGGCGGGATAACAGCCGGGTGCCGGGGTTGTCCGTTTCGAGCTGGAGGGTTTGTACCTCGGGTGCTCGCGCCAGTTTGGGGTTGTCCAGCAACAGGGCAATGGCGGTGCGCAGGGGGGTGTGCAGGCTGGAAGCTCTGGGCCGCTGGCTGGTTGAAGAAGGGGTCGCACGCGCCACTTGCAGGCTGACGCGAAGCTGCTGTTCGATCTGTTCACTGAGCAGCTGGCGATAATGGCTGTCCGGCAGTTGCTCCAGCAGTTTTTCCGCTTCGGCGGCCACCTGCGCGCGGTTGTCCAGCCGGCTGAGATCCTGACCGCTGGTGAGATGGTCCAGCAGATAGCGCTCCAGCGGCAGTGCACGCTGTATTTGTTGTTCAAAACCGGTCTGGCCTTGTGCCTTGACGATGGAATCGGGGTCTTCGCCCTGGGGCAGGAAAAGAAAACTGGCCTGGCGGCCATCCTGCATCTGTGGCAGGGTGTTGAGCAGGGCTTTCCAGGCCGCTTCCCGCCCCGCACGATCGCCATCGAAGCAGTAGAGTATGTGCCGGCTGGCGCGGAACAGCAGTTGCACCTGTTCGGCCGTGGTGGCCGTGCCCAGTGTGGCCACGGTGTTGCCGAAACCGGCCTGCACCAGTGCCAGTACATCCATGTAGCCTTCCACCACGATGATCTGTTCGCGCGTGCGCTCGTGCTTGCGGGCCT
>JALWTZ010000108.1 GCA_026993285.1 Lysobacterales bacterium
CAATCAGGTGGGTGCGGGTGGGCTCGCTCATGGCCTCCAGATCGAAGGGCTCGAGAATGTTGAGCATGGTGGCCAGGGCGATGCCACCGGAAGAGGGCAGGCTGGCGGTAACCACCTGCCACTGCTTGTAGCGGAATGTTACCGGTTCGCGCTCGATGACCCGGTAGCGGGCCAGGTCGTCCAGCGTCCAGATGCCACCGGCGGCCTGCACGCCGGCTACCAGTTTCTCCGCCACCTCGCCCTTGTAGAAACCGTCATGGCCCTTTTCCGCCAGCAGGCGCAGGGTACGGGCCAGATCCGGCTGGCGGATCAGCTCACCTTCCCTGGGCAGGCGGCCATCGATGGTCAGTTGTTTCACCGAAGCCGGATAACGCTGGATGACTTTCATCCGGTGCTTCATCAGCGCGATGTATTTCGGATAGGCGGGAAAGCCTTCTTCGGCAATGCGGATAGCCGGTGCCAGCGACTGTTTCAGCGGCAGGCGGCCATAGTGTTCGGCGATCCAGGCCAGCGCCGCCGGTTCGCCGGGAATGCCCGCCGCCAGCGGCCCGTTCAGCGCCTTGTCGCGGTTCACGCTGCCATCAGGGTTCTGGAACAGTTTTTCGTGAGCCTTGCCGGGGGCGGTCTCGCGCCCGTCGATCATCACCTGGCGGTTTTCATCCGCCAGATGCAACAGCCAGAAACCGCCACCGCCAATGCCGGAGGAGCTGGATTCCACCACCGCCAGCACCGAGCTGACGGCAATGGCCGCATCAAAGGCGTTACCGCCCTGGGCGAGGATTTCCAGGCCGGCCTCGGTGGCCAGATGGTGGCCGGAAGAAACGGCCACGCCCGGTGGCTGTTTGCTTTCCGCGCCTGCCTGCGCCGTGGCCCCAATGCACAGCAATACCAGCAGCCAGACGCGCATCAGCCGTGCAACTTGTGGTATTTGGCTTCCAGCTGTTCCGGCGTTTCGGCGTGGTCCGGATCCGGAATAATGCACTCGACCGGGCAGACTTCCACACACTGGGGCGTGTCGTAATGGCCCACGCATTCGGTGCACTTGTCCGGGTCGATTTCGTAGATTTCGTCGCCCATGTAGATGGCGTCGTTGGGGCATTCCGGTTCACAGACATCGCAGTTGATGCAGTCGTCAAGAATTTTCAGGGACATGGGCTATCTCCAGCTTCAATGTTCAACAGAAACAGCGGACAAGTATATCAGCAAGGATGCAAGGATACCTTGACGGATGACAAGGCTTCAGCCGTGGCCGAAATGGGCTTTCATGGCCGCTTCCACCTCGGCGGGCACGAATTCCGACACATCCCCGCCCAGGCGGGCCACCTCGCGCACCAGGGAGGAGGAAATGAAGCTGTAGTGTTCTTCCGGGGTGAGAAACAGGGTTTCCACTGCCGGGTTGAGGCGGCGGTTCATGCTGGCCAGCTGGAATTCGTATTCAAAATCCGACACCGCCCGCAGGCCCCGCAACAGCACGCCGGCACCCACCTGACGCATGAAATCGGCCAGCAGGATATTGAAGCCCATCACGTCCACATTGGGCAGATGCGCGGTGGCCAGGCGGGCGAATTCCAGCCGCTGTTCCAGGCTGAAGGCCGGGCCCTTGGCCGGGCTTTCGGCCACGGCGACGATCAGACGGTCAAACAGGCGGGCGCCGCGCTTGACCAGATCCACATGGCCATTGGTGATCGGGTCGAAAGTGCCGGGATAGACACAAACACGCGGATTGTGGTCCTGCATGGTCATCACTGGGCTGCTGGTTGCGGGCCGTGCATGATAACACAGCCCGTTTATGATCCCGATTGCATATCCGTCCCAGCTTCCGTGCCCGGCAAGGCCAGGGCACAGGTTTCCTTCACTTCCTCCATCACCACAAAGGTGCGGGAAGCGGCCACCCCCGGCAGCATCAGCAGGGTTTCACCGAGAAAGCTGCGATAGGCCTGCA
>JALWTZ010000109.1 GCA_026993285.1 Lysobacterales bacterium
TCCCCGCTCTGCCCAGCCAGACCGGTGGCTACAACCGTCACGCGGATTTCGTCCTGCAAATCCTCGTCCACACTGGTACCCACCACCACATTGGCGTCTGCGGCGGCATAGCGGCCCACGATTTCGCCCACTTCACTGAACTCCTGCAGGGTCATGTCGGTGCTGGCGGCCACATTGACCAGTACGCCCTTGGCGCCGGTGATGTCCACATCTTCCAGCAGCGGGCTGGCAATGGCCAGTTCAGCCGCCTCCACGGCACGGCCTTCACCCCGGGCAGAGCCTGTACCCATCATGGCCATGCCCATTTCGGTCATCACCGCCTGAACATCGGCAAAGTCCACATTGATCAGGCCCGGTCTGGTGATCAGCTCGGCAATGCCGCGCACGGCGTTCAACAGCACATCATTGGCTGCCGCAAAGGCATTGGTCAGCTTGATCTGCCCACCCAGTACCGCCATCAGCTTTTCGTTGGGTATGGTGATCAGTGAATCCACATGCTTGCCCAGTTCCGCCAGCCCCTGTTCGGCAATCTTCATCCGCCGACCACCTTCGAACTTGAAGGGTTTGGTAACCACTGCCACGGTCAGAATTTCCATTTCCTTGGCAATTTGCGCCACCACCGGCGCCGCTCCGGTACCCGTACCGCCTCCCATGCCTGCCGCAATGAAGAGCATGTCGGTTCCCTGCAAGGCCTCGATGATCCGTTCCCGATCCTCCAGCGCGGCCTGCCGGCCCATTTCCGGCTTGGCTCCCGCCCCCAGCCCGCGGGTCACACTGGTTCCCATCTGCAGGGTCCGTGCTACCGTACTGTTGTTGAGGGCCTGTGCATCGGTATTGGCATAGAGAAAATCCACGCCATCCAGATCCGACAGGGCCATGTGCTGTACGGCGTTGCCACCGCCACCACCCACGCCCATTACGCGGATGACCGCGCCCGGATCTTCATTTTCCAGTAATTGAAAGGTTGTCATTTCACTTCTCCTTTGGCTTGATTACAGTTCACCACGAAACCATTTCTTGAATTTCTCCCACCAGCCGGCCTCCCTGCGCCGGCCCGGGCCCTGTTGATATTCTTCTTCCCATAACAGCAGACCAACGCCGGCGGAATGCCGGGCATCCCTGACCATATCCACCAGCCCACTGATTTTTGCGGCCGGATCGCCCAAACGAACCGGCATGTCCAGCACATCTTCCGCCAGCGCCTGCACACCTTCCATGCGAACAGCCCCACCGGTCAGCACCACGCCACCGGCCAGCAAGCCGTCAAATCCCTGCTTGACCAGCTCGTTTTTGATCAGGGAAAACAGCTCTTCATAACGAGGCTGCACCACTTCGGCCAGCAATTGCCGGGACAGGGTGCGTTCTTCCTGCTTGCCACTGACTCCCGGCACCTGAATCACTTCATCCGCTGACGCCATGGAAGTCATGGCGCAGGCATAGCGCAGTTTCAGATCTTCCGCATGCTGGGTCGGGGTGCGCAAGGCCACGGCAATGTCGTTGGTCACCTGTTCCCCCGCCACCGGAATCACCCGGGTCAGGCGCACGGCGCCTCCGGTGTAAACCGCGATATCGGTCGTCCCGGCACCCATGTCCACGAGACAGACACCCAGCTCCTTTTCATCCTCGTTCAGCACGGCCTCTGCCGAAGCCAGGGGTTGCGCCACCAGATCTTCCAGTTCCAGCCCGCAACGGGTGATGCATTTGCTGATATTCAGCACCGCGCTTTCCGCGCAGGTCACCAGGTGCGCCCGCACCTCCAGTCGCACACCGGCCATGCCCACCGGATACTGGATGCCGTCCTGATCGTCGATGATGTATTCCTGTGGCAAGGCATGCAGCAGGTGGCGATCAGCAGGCAGATTCACCGCACGCGCGGCTTCCAGCACCTGCCCGACATCCGAGGTTTCCACTTCCCGCTCACGTACCGGCACCATGCCCTGGGAGTTCTGTGAACTGATGTGTGAACCGGAGATACTGGCCACCACGCCACGAATTTCACATTCCGCCGCCAGTTCCGCCTGTTCCACCGCACGCTGTATCGCTCGTGTAGTGGATTCGATATCCACCACCACCCCACGCTTGATGCCCCGGGATGGCTGACTGCCCATGCCGATGATTTCCACGCCACCATCCGCCTTCTGCTCGGCCACCAGCACCTCAATGGTGGCCGTGCCCACATCGAGGGACACCAGCAGTTTTTCCGTATCATCCCTGGCCATGTCTCACCTCTTTTTGTGCCAACACTTCACTGCCTGCCTTTTCCACAGCCATGCCGTTGGGATAGCGCAAATCCACGCGCACCAGTTGCTGTTGCCAGTCCGGCCCCTGCTTTGCCCAGACCCGGAGAAAACGCTGCATGCGGGCACGCATATGCTTGCGGCCCAGCACCACCTGCACCCCGTTACCCAGTGCCAGCCGCCAGGCACCCAGACGGTTTCTTTCCAGCTCGGCCAGGGTCAGGCCTTGCATGCGCAGGGCATCCCGCAACCAGACAAAGGTTTCAATCACTTCATCGCGTGCTCCGGGGTCGGCATGCAGCCAGGGCAGATCACCCGGCACATACCCCGGCGGCAGATCAAACAACTGGCCATGCTGGTCCACCAGGGCATGACTGCCCCAGCGGGCCACCGGGATGTGTTCCTCGATGTTCAGCCAAAGCGTATCCGGCCAGGCCTTGCGGACTTGTACCGATGCCACCCAGGGCAGGGCCTCCACGGCCTCGCGTACCGCATCCAGATCCACGCTGAAAAAGCTGCTGCCGGCCCATGGGGACAAGGCCGCTTTCAGATTTTCCCGATTCACGCGCAGGGTCGGCTTTTCCAGTCGCAAATAACGCACCGGCATTTGCTCGCCGGCGAGCAGGCCTTCGCTCAGCCAGACACCAGCCAGCGCCAGTAACCCCAACAGGCTGATCAGGCCCAGCCAGAAAGTCCGTCCGAAACCCCTTTGCCGTTTCATCGGGTCACCTCGCTGGTTTGCAGAATGCGCAGCACCAGGGCGGTGAAATCCATCCCGGCCTGTGCCGCCGCTTTCGGTATCAGGGAGTGACTGGTCATGCCCGGTGTGGTGTTGACTTCCAGCAATACCGCCTGCCCGTGTAGATCCCGAATGAGATCCACGCGGCCCCAGCCACTGCAATCCAACGCTTCGAAGGCCCGCAAGGCCAGTTGCTGCATGGCCTGTTCTTCTTCTCCCGGCAATCCGCAGGGGCAATGATATTTTGTGGCCTGGCTCTGGTATTTCGCCTGATAGTCATAGAAATCTGCACCCGGTTCGATCCGGATCACGGGCAATGGCTCACCGTCCACAATCCCCACCGTGTATTCCTCTCCCTGCACAAAGGCTTCCACCATGGGCTCGGCCATTTCCAGTGTTTCCAGTGTGGTTTTCACGGATTCCATGTCCTGCAGGATATGAACGCCCACGCTGGAGCCCTCCCGAGCGGGTTTGATGACCAGTGGCAAACCGAATTCCTGAACCAGTTCCCCGGCCTGTTCTCCATCCTTCAATGCGCGTCCTCGGGCAACCGGCAGCCCCAATGCCTGCCAGACCTGCTTGCTGCGGACCTTGTCCATGCTCAGCGCGGAACCCAGCACGCCACTGCCGGTGTAGGGCACACCCTGTGCCTGCAGAAAACCTTGCAGAATGCCATCTTCGCCGGGGCTGCCGTGAATGAGGTTGAAGACCCTGTCCACGCCCCCTTGCTGCAAACGCTCACGCAAGGCCGGCATGCCGTCGATCACCTCCAGGTCCACCCCGCCCTGGCACAAGCCTTCGGCCACGGCACGGGCACCCTGGCGCGAAATCTCCGCTTCAGCGGAATCACCGCCCATGGCCAGCACTACCTTGCCCGGATATTCAGCCATGACCACCCGCCCCCATCAGTCCGTGTTCCTGAATTTCCCGCGCCAGGGCACCGATATTGCCCGCGCCCATCAGCAACAGCACATCATCATCCTGCAGCAGACCAGCCAATTGCCGGGGCAGATCGCGGTAATCCTCGACAAAAACCGGGTCAACCTGGCCCCGGTTGCGCACGGCCCGGCTCAGTGCCCGCCCATCCGCCATGGGAAGCGGGGCTTCGCCGGCGGCATAGACTTCCGACAACACCAGTGCATCGGCCGTGGACAACACCGCTGCAAAATCCTCGAACAGGTCACGGGTACGGCTGTACCGGTGCGGTTGGAAGGCCAGCACCAGCCGTCGATCCGGCCAGGCGGAACGGGCCGCCTGCAAGGTTGCCCGGATCTCGGTGGGGTGGTGGCCGTAATCCTCGACAAAAGTGGCCTGACCTCCGTCGGGCAAGGCCAGCGCTCCATGTACATTGAAGCGACGCTTGACGCCGGAGAAGCCGCACAACGCCTGTTTCATCTGTGCCGGCTCGACCCCCAGCTCCCAGCCCAGGGCCATGGCCGCGGTTGCATTCAGGGCATTGTGATGCCCCGGCAGATTCAGACAGCATTCCTCCAGTACCTGCCCATCGGGCAAACGCAAATGCAAGAACTGGCGCAGGCCTTCCGCGCGGCTGTCCAGCAGGCGTAAATCGGCATCCTCGGCGGTGCCATAGGTCATGACCGTACGCGTGACACGGGGCAGAATGCGCTGCACACCCGGATCATCGGCACAGAGAATGGCCAGCCCGTAGAAAGGCAGGTGATGCAGAAAATCCACAAAGGCCTGATCCAGCCGTTGCAGATCCTGCCCGTAGGTATCCATGTGATCGGTATCAATATTCGTCACCACGGCCATGACCGGCTGCAACAGCAGGAAGGAGGCATCGCTTTCATCGGCCTCGGCCAGCAGATAATCCCCCTGCCCCAGGCTGGAATGGCTGCCGGTGGCATTGACCAGCCCGCCGATGACGAAGGTCGGGTCCAGTCCGCCCGCGGCCAGCACCGCTGCCGCCAGGGAAGTGGTGGTGGTTTTTCCATGGGTGCCCGCCACCGCAACACCACGCTTGAAGCGCATGAGTTCCGCCAGCATTTCCGCACGCGGCACCACGGGGATTCGTGCTTGCCGCGCTGCCTCCAGCTCCGGGTTGTTCTCCGGCACGGCGCTGGAAACCACGACCACATCGGCACCGCTGACCTGCTCGCGGGCATGGCCCACAAAAATGCTTGCCCCCATGTCACGCAAGCGCCGGGTTGCCGGGCCATCCTGCAAGTCCGAGCCACTGACGGCATAGCCCAGATTCAGCAATACCTCGGCCAGGCCACTCATCCCGGAACCGCCAATGCCGATGAAATGCAGATGCCGCACGCGCTGCATCAATTGCCGGCCTGCGCCCGGTTTCAACAGTCGGGTCATGGGCACACCTCCGGCAAGGCATCTTCCACCAGGTGCAGTGCCGCATGAGGATGCGCACGGTCGCGGGCTGCCCGGGACATTCGGGCCAGCCTGTCCGGCTGCAGCACTTCCGACAGCGCCGTCTGCATCTGCTCCGCAAAGGCCGGCCCTTCCTGCACGATTCTTGCCGCGCCCACTTCTTTCAGCCACTGCGCATTGGCGGTTTGATGATCATCCACGGCATGAGGAAATGGCACCAGTATGGCTGCCATGCCCGCCACGGCCAGTTCGGCCACGGTGGAGGCACCCGAACGGCCAATGACCAGATCATGTGCTTCATAGGCCGCATCCATGTGTTCGACAAACTCATGAATGGACGCCTTGACACCTGCCCTTTCATAAGCCGCGGCGGTATCGGCCTTCCTGTTCTTTCCACACTGATGGGTAATCTCGATGGGTGTTTCGATCCGGGCAAAGATGGCTGGCAGTTGTTCATTCAACGCCACGGCACCCTGGCTGCCACCCAGTACCAGAATGCGCCAAGGCGGTTCCTTTCGAATCCGGGCTTCGGGCTCGGGCAGGCGTTGAATGCGGTGGCGTACGGGGTTGCCCACCACGCGCAGCTTCTTCTGCTCGGGAAAAGCACCCTCAAAGCCGGTATAAATGCGTGTTGCCATCCGTGCAAGAATTCGGTTGGTCAGGCCGGCTATCCGGTTTTGTTCGTGAACCAGCAGGGGAATGCCCAGCAGGCGGGCAGCCAGCCCGCCTGGCCCGGCTGCATACCCCCCCATGCTGATGACGGCATTGGGCCGCTCCTGACGCAAGATCCGCAAGGCTTGCCAGGTCGCCGTCAGTACCCGGAACGGTGCAAGTATCCAGCCTCGGATACCACGACCTCGCAAGCCCTGAATCTTCAGTGCATGCAACACGATACCGTTTCTCGGCACCCACTCGTGTTCCACGCCCCGGGCACCCCCCAGCCAGGATACGGACACCCCCTTTTCCTGCAGGCGATTGGCAATGGCCAGGCCCGGAAACACATGTCCGCCCGTGCCGCCCGCCATGATGATGATGTGGCATTCAGACATGTGCCACCTCCCTCCCGTGGGCCGGCCACTTCACCTCTCGGCTGGCACGCAACACCAGACCCATGGCCACACAACCCATGATCAGGGAGCTGCCGCCGGCACTGATCAGGGGCAAGGTCAGACCCTTGGTGGGCAACAGCCCCACATTCACCGCCATACTGATCAGGCTTTGCATGCCCAGCCAGCCGGCCACACCCCAACAGACATAAGCCACAAAGGGTTTGCCCTGCTCCATGGCCAACCGGCCAATAAATACGCTGCGCCCGATCAGCACACCATAAAGCGCGATCAGCACCAGCACACCGACAAACCCCAGTTCCTCGGCGATCACCGCCAGAATAAAATCCGTATGGGCTTCCGGCAGATAGTAAAGTTTCTGGATGCTGCCACCCAGCCCGGTACCCAGCCACTCGCCACGACCCACCGCTATCAGTGCCTGAATCAATTGAAAACCACTGTTGGTCGGGTCGGCCCAGGGGTCAAGGAATCCGGTAAGACGGCTGACGCGGTACTGCTCCTGTACCATGATCCAGGCCAGTGGTGGCAGCGCGATCACTGCCAGCAACAGCAAATCGCGGATACGGGCACCGCCCAGCCACAACATGAGCACCGTCATGCCCAGTACCAGCACAGTGCTGCCAAAATCCGGCTGTGCCAGCAACAGGACTGCAAGCAAAGCCACCATGCCCAGCGGTTTGAACAGCCCCTTGAGCGAACTGCGCATGACTTCCCCTTCCCGTACCAGGAAACCCGCGAAATACAGGATGAGCATCACCTTGACCAATTCAACCACCTGAAAATTGGCCAGGCCCAGGTTCACCCAGCGATGACCTCCCTTGGCTTCCACCCCGAAACCCGGCACAAATACCAGCAACAACAGGATGTAGGCAAAAAGCATCAGGCTGTTGCTGATCTGCTCCAGCCGGTCCAGCGGGATCCGTGTCACCAGCACCATGGCCAGAACACCCAGGAGCAGAAACACACTGCTTTTGAGCAGGTAATACACCGGCTGATGACCATGCAGTTGCGCTACCGGCAGGGAGGCCGAAGCCACCATCACCAGACCGAATCCCAGCAACAGTGCCAGTGTGTGCAGCAGCACCGGGTCTACCGGCCCCAGCGGTACCCTGCCGCCGGTTTTTTTTCTGCGTGCCAGCGTTTTCTTTTTCATCAGCGCAACTTCAAACTGGCCAGCCCGATCAACACGAGCACAAAGGCAATGATCCAGAAACGCACGATAACCCTCGGTTCGGGCCATCCCTTCAATTCAAAATGGTGGTGAATGGGGGCCATGCGAAAGATTCTCCGCCCGGTCAGCTTGAACGAAGCCACTTGCAGGATGACGGAGACCGTTTCCATCACAAACACCCCCGACATAAGCATGAATACCAGCTCCTGCCGCACGATCAGGGCCATGGTGCCCAGCGCCGCTCCCAGGGCCAGCGCACCCACATCGCCCATGAACACCTGAGCCGGATAGGCGTTGAACCAGAGAAAACCCAGCCCGGCACCCACCATGGCTCCACTGATAACCGCCAGTTCTCCGGC
>JALWTZ010000110.1 GCA_026993285.1 Lysobacterales bacterium
TACAAGGAACAGGGGCTGGAGGCCTTTCTTCACCATGAGGCGCAGGATGCGGAATCGCCCATGCAACCGGGGCCTTTTTTCCGGGTCTTGCAGGCCTTGCATGCCATTCAGCAGGCCTATCCGGCGGCCAGCAACCCCATACGCACCGCGCTGGTGACGGCCCGCTCCGCCCCGGCCCACAAGCGGGTGATTCTTACCCTGCGGGAATGGGGGGTGCGCATTGATGAATCCCTGTTTCTCGGCGGGCGGGAAAAGGGCCCGGTGCTGGCCGCCTTTGGTGCCGACATTTTCTTCGATGACCAGCAGGTGCATTGCGAAAGTGCCAGCGGGCATGTGCCAACCGGGCATGTGCCCCATGGCGTGGCCAATGACTGAGCATGCGGTGACCAGCTACTGACGAAAACCCGGGCATGGGTCAACGCCCCTGTTTGGGCTTCCACTCCCGAATCAGATAGCGATTTCGGCCTTGGGCCTTGGCCTGGTAGAGCCACTGGTCGGCCTGTTGCAGCAGTTGCGCTGCCCCTGTTTCGGCTGACTGGATCAGGCTGTGGGCCGGTACATGGATACAACCGGCACTGATCCGCGCCACAGGCGGAGCTTCCTTGTCGCCATGCTGATATTTTGCATCAATGGCCTGGTAGATCTTGTTCATGAGGGTTTGCATGCCCGCCTTGTCGCAGGCGGGCAGGACCAACAGGAATTCCTCTCCTCCATAACGGCCCAGTACATCACTATTGCGCAGGCAAGACTGGATGATGGCAGCCGTGTTGCGCAATACTTCATCACCTGCCGGATGGCCCCAGCGATCGTTGATGGCCTTGAAATGGTCCAGATCCATCATGCACAAACCCAGTGCTGATTGCTGGCGCTGGCTTTGGGCCAGCAGCAGGCGCAGGGCTTCCAGAACGGCTTCCCGCCGCAGGGTGCCGGTCAGTTTGTCGGTGGAGGCCAGCTGGTTGAGTTGGTCCCGGTTGATGCGACCGGCCAGATCCTGTGCAATCAACTCCAGATCCCGCTTTTCCTCCTCGGTAAAATGCCGGGGCTTGTCCGGATTGCGACCAAGTATCAACAAGCCGTGCGGCGGGTTCTGGTCACATTGCAGGGCCAGCGTCTGCTCAATCTGCGCTTCATCCAGCTCGGTCAGTTCCTGTGCGTGTTGCCAGTCAGTCCGCACATTTTTCATGATCCGGGCCGGAGGCTGGCCATTTTGTACCTGGATTTCCGTACTGGCTGGCGTCTGCGGGCAATAGAGTGCCAGCCAGGGCAGTTGCAGACGGCTTTGCAAAAAATCCAGTGACTTGCGCAGGATCTGTTGCAACGAGCTGCCTTGTTGATCCTGTTGTTCCAGGAATCCACGGAAGGCATAGTGCAGGCCCAGGGTGGGGCTCAACAGCCCCCGTTCCAGCCAGTTGTACAGGCGGTGACTGGCCGGTATCACCTGAGTGGCCATCAAAAGTGCAGGTATGGAGCTGCCGATCATGGCCAGTGATCCGTGCATTTCCCGGGCCAGCAGGGCGTAGGTTTCCAGCGCAAAAACCAGAATCAGCAGCCAGATCAGCACATTGAGAAAAATGCGAATGCTGGTGACCTGCAACACCTGCCCCAGATGCAGGTAGTTGTGGCGGATAATGGCAATAAAGATACCGGTGGGCCACAGGGCGAGGAACAGTTGCTCGGTCCAGGTAAACCACTCCAGCCACTGGGTGTACATTACATAGACATGCAGGTGCCAGAGCAGTTGACTGAGACTGAAGGGGGTATCAAACAGCCAGACGATACGCAGCTGTTTCTTCCACTCGGGGTTCCCTTCTCGCAGGTAGCGCCAGCCCAGAAACAGCCAGATGGAAAGCATGACCACCACCTGCAGGGTGAAGAAGGGTTGGGTCGACTGTGGATTCAGGGTGTCTTCAATGCTTTGGGCAAAGAGCAGCAGTCCGGGCAGCATGAACAGGTACAAGCCTGCCAGCACCAGCTTTCGGTACCGCGCATAAAGCGCTATGGGTCGCGGGAAAATGAGCACGAAATGCAGTTTCAGCACCATCACCAGAGCCAGGTTCCACAGATTGATGCGCCACAACCAGGCATTGACACTCTGGCTGCTGACCTGGGAAAAGGGCAGAAGAAAATCCATGCTGAGAATCAGCAACAGGGCAATCAGCAAGCGGGCCTCGGTTTGCTGCCACTGTCGCAACAGAACCAGCACCATGCCAAAAAAATAGAAGGCACCCAATAGCCGCACCACCAGTTTGCTCAGGTGTGCACGTGCTCCAGGTATGATGGCGTACACCCGGGTCTGGCCGTTGTCACTGGCCAGGGTCAGGTTCAACTGGTGATCGAGATTTTTCAGCCAGAGGCGGTCGAGTTCAGCTTCATTGCGAACTGGCTGGTTTTCATAGGCCAGGATACGCATGCCGGGGCGTATGCCGGCCTGTTCCGCCGGGCCGCCAGGCTCCACATAAAGGATTTCAAGCTGGCCATTCGTGTGACTGTTGATGGCCAGGCCCACATGGGTGCGGGTCTTGTTCAGTTGATAGGGCAGGGAGGTACTCAGCAGGATGGCCAGTGGCACCAGTAGCAACAGGGTTACGGCCCCACGTGGCGATTGCAGTATGTGCCTCGCATTGAACCCGCGCAAGTCACGCCCTCCCTCTTTTCACCCAGATTGGCAAGATTGCTGACGAAAAGCAAGTTTGGACTGGTTTTTTGGTTTAATAATATCAATAGGATAAGTGTTCGTCACGGTTCATTCGCTGTCAGCGAATACGCAGACCTGGCGCGGGGCGTTCCAGTAATACAGCAGGGCGAAAACGAAACAGCTCGGCAGGTCGGCCGCGGCCTGTGGAGCGGAAGCGACCGGTGCCTTCCACCAGTTGGGTCTGTTCCACCAGACGGCGGAAATTCTGCTTGTGCAACGGGTGACCTGCCAGGGATTCCACCAGCTGTTGCAACTGCAGCAGGGTAAAGGCTTCCTCCAGCAGTTCGAAGACTACGGGACGGTATTTCAGCTTGCCACGCAGCCGTCCGAGAGCCGTGGCCAGCATGCGTCGGTGGTCATGAGCCAGGGCACGGCCACTGGCCGGCAGCAGTGGTACGGGTTGCTGGTGATCAAGATAATATTCCGGAATCAGGCGTGCCTGGTAGAGTAATTCGTACCGTTCAAGCACGCGTTCCGGATCCCACTGGGAATCGTCCGGGTTGAATGCCAGTTGCAGGCGCTGTTGCAATGCCGGACCGGGCTTTTCCCGTTCGGCCCAGGCCTGCAGTGCCGGTTGCAGTTGCTCGGTCAACAATGCCGGACGGCCCTGGCGCCAATCTTCCCAGGGAAGAAAAGCGTACCAGGGCAGCCATTCGGCATGCTTGGGAATGTTGCGGGTCATGCGGGTGAGTGCCAGATAAGCGGTGCTGACACAACGGCTGTGCCGGGGACAGTTCAGCACACGCCCATGGTCGGCAAATGTGTATAACTGTTCCACATAGCCCAGTTCCAGCCCGTGCTCGAGAAAGACATGTTCGCGGATGGCGCGTTCCAGCGTCTTGTGTGCTTCCGGGTCCAGCGGGCCTGTGGGCAGGGCAGGTTGGCTGGCACGGTTGTCCAGGAGGATCTGGGGCTGATTGTGCTGGCTGCATACCACCACGGCTGCCAGATCCATGTGGACGCGTGTGTTCATGATTTATCCGGCCTGGCGGGTCACATCCACATGCAGGCGCAGCTTTTGCCCAGGCTTGAGCAGATCCCGTTTGAGGCCATTCCACTTGCGAATGGCCGCCACATCCACGGCAAACTTGCGGCTGATGCTCCAGAGGGATTCTCCCCGGCGTACGGTGTAGACGATTTGCTGCTGGCGGGAGCGGGAAGTACGGGCGGTTGAAAAGCCTTTTCTGGGTTGGCGTATCACCAGTTTCTGTCCGACCCGAAGCAAGTCACCCGGCGCCATGCCATTCCAGCGGGCCAGGGCACGCACACTCACGCCATAGTGCCGGGAAATGCTCCAGAGGGATTCACCAGCAGCTACCTTGTGATACAGGCTTTGCGGTGTAACCGCCTTGCGCTGCAGCCGGGCCAGTCGCTGCGCCTGGGTCTGATTGTACCGGTCCAGGGCATGGTGGGACTGCGGCACCATGAGATAATCACCCGCACGGATCAAATGACCCTTGAGGTGGTTGATTTCCTTGAGCAGCTGCGGTGTGACGTGATGGCGCTTTGCCAGGCGAATCAGGCTGTCTCCCGGTTGAATGCGAACGCGTTTCCAGGTTACCCGCTGGTCTTTGGGCAGCGCAGCCAGTCTGGTTCGAAACTGTTGTGCCGCCTCAATGGGCAACAACAGCCGGTAGGGTCCGTCCGGGTCGGTGGCCCACTGGTTCCAGGCCGGATTGTAGCGGTAGAGTTCATCCATGCTCATGCCGGCCAGTTCGGCAGCCAGTGCCAGGTCTACCTGCCCGCCGGTATCCACGCTTTCCACCAGTGGCTGCAACGGAATCTCCACGGGTTGAAAACCGTAGCGTTGTGGATGCTTGTACAAGCAGGCCAGGCCGATCATCTTGGGAATATAGCCACGGGTTTCCCTGGGTAGTTTCAAGTGCTGGAAATCCACGGGTTTGCCCTGCTTTTTCAGCTGTTGAACCTGCCGAGCAACCCGGTTGTGACCACTGTTGTAGGCAGCCAGTGCCAATAACCAGTCGCCGTTGAATTGCTTGCCCAGTGCTTGCAAGTGACGGGTGGCGGCCTCGGTAGCCGCCAGAATGTCCCGTCGCCCGTCATACCACCAGTTCATCTTGAGATCATATTCCCGTGCCAGGGCCGGAATAAACTGCCACAGTCCCGCAGCACGGCCGTGGGAATAGGCCCAGGGATTGTAGGCTGATTCCACCACGGGAAGCAGGGTGAATTCAGCAGGCAACTGATGGGAACGAACCTTCTGATGTATGGCCCAGAGCAAAGGCCGGGCGCGTTGCTGTACCCGTTGCATGTAAGCCTGCTTGCCGGCATACCAGCGGGCCCAGTGTTCGGCACCCGGTACGGCGTCACAATCGGGCAGGGCGGTTTCTTCCCGCCATTGGCTCCAGAAATCCCTTGGCGCGGATGCTTTTGCCTCTTCATTTGCAAGAGCAGGGCTTGTCAGGCTTTCAAAGCTGTCTCGGGCCTGTGGCAGGGGGGATTCTGCGGGTACTGGCCCGCTTTCCCGGGCAGGCTGTGACACGACAGCCTGTTCATGGGTGGGTTTTTCCGGCAGTTGCTGGCAGGCACTCAGCAGCAACAGGCAGGGCAATACATGGAAAAGGGTTTTGCTGTTCATCCACGAAACCGGTCTTTCAATTGACGCAACAGGGTAAAGCATTCCTGGGCATTGTGCACGGTCTGGCCACTGTGTGAGGACACGGCTTGCTGAACCTCGGGTTCATGACAGCGCAGAAACGGATTGCAGCGTTTTTCGTCGGCCAGCAGGACAGGCAGGGTAGGTCCCTTTGCCCGTCGTTCTTTCAGTGTTTTGCCATAGGCGAGCAAATGTGGGTCATCCGGCAGAATGTGCAGGGCAAAACGGAGGTTGGCCAGTGTGTATTCATGGGCCGGGTAGACCAGCGTTTCATCCGGCAGTGCACGAAGCTGTTGCAGGCTGTGATGCAGTTGAGTGGCGGTACCATCGAACAGGCGGCCACAACCCAGGGAAAACAAGGTGTCTCCGCAGAACAGATGCCAATCGGTTCGCCAGGCCAGATGGGGCACGGTATGGCCGGGCACCGATAATACTTCCATCACAAGGGTGCCCAGGTCGTGGGTATGCCACTGTTCCGTACTGGCCTGGATGCATTCACAAGGTATGTGCAGGCGTGGATCATTCGGGCCAATGGTTCTGGCACCGGTTTCCTTGACCAGCGCTTCCACACCATCGACATGGTCATAATGAAAGTGTGTCAGCAGAATATAATCCAGGGTCATGCCCTGTGCTTCGAGGTGAGCCAGTACCGGCTGCTCGTCGCCAGGGTCGATTACCAAGGTGGTGCCCGCGGTTTGCAGCAGCCAGATATAATTGTCTTCGAAAGCCGGGATCGGGGTAGTATGCATGTGCATGCGTGTGTGCCGTATGGCCTTTCAGTGTAATCGAGCACGCGAGTTCTTTCATCTGCATGGTAAACATGAAAGCCTTGAATCCTCGACTGGAACCCTACAAGCAATGGCTGGCCTCGCAAGCCGGCAAGGCGCTGGCATGTGCGGAATCCCGCCTGGTCAGCCGGTTGTTGGGGAACATCCATGGTTTTCAGGGGCTGCTGGCTGGCGCTTCACCCCATTTTCTCGGTAGTGTGGAAGCCGACCGTTTCACTCATCTGGTGCGTCTGGAGCTGATCGAGGAAGAAAAGGTCAGTGGTGATGTACAGGCCTGGGTGGATTGCCTGCCTTTCTGCAGTGAGCTGTTTGATGTGGCAGTGCTGGGGCATGTGCTGGAATGGCAGAGACGGGTGCATCCCGTATTGCTGGAATGGAACCGGATGCTGAAGCCGGGTGGACATTTGCTGTTGATCATGAACCGCTCCTTGATTGGTCCGGTGTTTCCACGCAGGGGGCCGGTTACTCCACGAGGTTACTGGCCCTGGCTGACGGAGCGGCAACTGCGCATGCTGGGTTTCGAACGCCTGGCCCGCTACTGGCTGTTGCCGGATCATGCGATGGGCTCTGCACTCAGCCGGCGGCTGGCTGTCTTGCATGCTCCCGTGATTGCCGTGCATTTGCGAAAAACGCGCCGACAGGGAATCATCCATCCTGTCAGAGAACCTGCCGGTGCAACCGTTTCACTGACATGAACCAGCAACATACGGGTAATTTCTGTTGAAAAAAGTCACATTGATTACGGATGGTGCCTGTTCGGGCAATCCTGGCCCCGGTGGTTGGGGTGCCATCCTGCGTTACGGGTCGCATGAACGGGAACTGTCCGGTGGCTCGCCCGAGACCACCAACAACCGGATGGAGCTGCAGGCGATCATTGAAGGGTTGAAGCAGCTCAAGCAGCCCTGCCAGGTGCATATTGTGACGGATTCCAGGTATGCACTGGATGGCTGGAACCAATGGCTGCCGCGCTGGCAGGCCAATCACTGGAAAACCGCTGACCGCAAGCCAGTCAAGAATCAGGACCTGTGGCAGGCACTTGTGGAAGCTGCCGCTGGCCACGCGCTGGAGTGGGAGTGGGTACGCGGCCATCAGGGGCATGCGGGCAATGAACGGGCCGACGCGCTGGCACGGGCAGCGATCGAGAAGGTGACGGAATGAGCAGGCAGATCGTGCTGGATACGGAAACCACGGGCTTCCCGCATACGGAAGGCCATCGCATCATCGAGATTGGCTGCGTGGAACTGGTCGAACGCCAATATACGGGCAACAACTTCCATCAGTATCTCAACCCTGAACGGGAAATCGACGAAGGCGCGCTGGCCGTGCATGGCATCGATGCCAACATGTTGCTCGAGCAACCCCGTTTTGCCGATATCGCTCAGGATTTTCTGGATTATATCCGCGGGGCCGAACTGTTGATTCACAACGCCCCCTTCGATGTAGGCTTCCTTGACCACGAACTGGCCCTGCTGGACCCATGCCCTGGAAGGATCAGCGATTTCTGTACCGTTACCGATACACTGGAAATGGCTCGCAAGCTGCATCCGGGCGCACGCAATTCTCTCGATGCCCTGTGCAAACGCTATGGTGTGGACAACTCCGGCCGGGAACTGCACGGAGCCTTGCTGGACTCGGAACTGCTGGGAGATGTCTATCTGGCCATGACCGGCGGACAGATTGCCCTGGGCCTGCAAACGGAAACGGCGGAACCGGCCTGGCCCTTGCCCTTTGCCAATCAGCCCCTGCCAGCAGTCAGAGTGATTCGGGCCAGTCAGGAAGAGCGTGAAGCACACCGGCAACGCATGGTCGCTTTACGCGGAG
>JALWTZ010000111.1 GCA_026993285.1 Lysobacterales bacterium
ACCCATCTGGCGCTGGAGTTTGGCCCGCGCTTTTATGTGCAGCGCATGCAGTTCAACGCGGCCGATTACGCCATTCGCGCGGCCGCCAATGCGAAGAAGACCCTGCTGGCCGGTTTCACCACCGTGCGTGATCTGGGCGATGTGGACAATGTCACCGTGGCCCTGCGCAAGGCGGTGGCTGCCGGCATCGTGCCCGGCCCGCGTATTTTCACCGCCGCCAAGGCCCTGGCCAGCACCGGCGGCCATGCCGACCCCACCAACGGGGTGCGGGCGGACTGGATGGGCAATCCGGGGCCGGAACTGGGGGTGGTCAACGGGGTGGATGACGCGCGCAAGGCCGTGCGCCAGCGCTACAAGGATGGCGCGGATGTGATCAAGATCACCGCCACCGGCGGCGTGTTGAGCGTGGCCAAGAGCGGGGACAACCCACAGTTTACCGTGGAGGAAATTCGCGCCATTACCGACACCGCGCGGGATTACGGTTTTGTGGTGGCTGCCCACGCCCACGGGGCGGAAGGCATGCGCCGGGCCATCCTCGGCGGGGTGGACAGCATCGAGCACGGCACCTACATGAACCGGGACCTGGCGCGGCTGATGAACAAGCACGGCACCTGGTATGTGCCCACCCTGCTGGCCGGCAAATGGGTGGCCGACAAGGCGAAGATTCCGGGCTTCTTCCCGGAGATGGTGCGGGTCAAGGCCGCGCGGATCGGGCCGCAATTACAGTCCACCTTCGCCATGGCGCACAAGGCGGGCGTGAAGATTGCCTTCGGCACCGACAGCGGCGTTTCGGCCCATGGCGACAACGCGCAGGAATTCGCCCTCATGGTGCAGGGTGGCATGTCGCCCATGGCGGCCATACAGACCGCCACCGTGCACGCGGCCAGCCTGTTGCGCGTGGGGGATGAACTGGGCAGCCTGGTGGTGGGCAAGCGGGCGGATGTGATCGCCGTGGCTGGTGACCCGCTGGAGAACATCCGCCTGCTGGAGGATGTGCAGTGGGTGATCAAGGGCGGGCGGGTCTACAAGCAACCCACGCGCTGAGGGCGCTTATTCCGCGTCGGGTTGTTTTTCCGGCGCGGTATCGCTGAAGGCCGGCAGGGCCAGGCAGTTTTCCTCGATGCGGCGGATTTCCGGCCAGGGGGCCAGATCCAGCTGGAAACGGCGGGCATTGTACAACTGCGGCACCAGGCAGAGATCCGCCAGGCTGGGGTGGTCGCCCTCGCAGAAATCCCCGGTGGCCGGGTTGTCGGCCAGCATCTGTTCCAGTGCGTCAAAGCCGTCGCGCATCCAGTGGTGCATCCATTGGGTTTTGGCTTCGCCGTCGGCGCCAAACTGCTGTTCCAGCCGTTGCAGCACCCGCAGGTTGTTCACCGGGTGGATGTCACAGGCCACCAGCTGGGCCATGGCCCGCACCCGCGCCCGTTCGCGTGGCGTGGGCGGCAGCAGGGCGGGCTCCGGGTAGCATTCGTCCAGGTATTCGATGATGGCCAGGGACTGGGTCAGCACCCGCTCGCCATCCAGCAGGGTGGGTACGCGGGCCTGCGGGTTGAGGCGGCGGTAGTCGGCCTGATGTTGCTGGCCGCCATCTTTGAGCAGGTGCACGGGCTGGATGTCATGGGGCAGCGCCTTGAGGGCCAGGGCAATCCGTACCCGCCAGGCGGCGGAAGAACGCCAGTAGGAATACAGGGTCATGCCTTCGCTCATGGTACTGCCCTCCCGTGTGGGCCTGAACCGGGTGGTCAGGCCTTTTGCACTTCCTGCTCGATCACGCCGAAAATGCTCTGGCCATCGGCATCGAGCATCTCGATACGAATGGTATCACCGAAGGCCATGAAGGGGGTACGGGCCTCACCGTGCTCGATGATTTCCAGCATGCGCTTCTCGGCCAGGCAGGAAGCCCCGCGGCTGGTATCCTGGTTGGCAATGGTGC
>JALWTZ010000112.1 GCA_026993285.1 Lysobacterales bacterium
AAAACACCTACTCCCGCAACAAGACCGGCAAAGCCCTGCTCAACCTGCCGGCCGGTAGCCAGGTACTCAAGCCCGTGCCGGTTTACCAGCCGGAAAGCGACCAGGTGGCCGTGGCCACATCCAGCGGCCACCTGCTGCTCTTTCCGTTGAAAGAACTGCCGGAACTGAGCAAGGGCAAGGGCAACAAGCTGATCCAGATTCCTCCAGCCCGTCTGAAGGCCGGGGAGGAAAAGGTAGTGGCCATCCAGATACTGCCAGCAGGCTATCACCTCAAGATCCATGCCGGCCAGCGCTTCCTGCGCCTGAAACCCCAGGACCTGGAACACTACCAGGGCCCACGCGCCAAACGTGGTGGCCTGCTGCCTCGTGGCTACCAGCGGGTGGAAAGGCTGGAAATCGAAAAACCGGGTGGCCAGTAGCCCGTCCTGAGCTAACGCTGGTATCAGTCTTCTCTGGAGACAATACCAGCGCGAGTGAGCCGATCCAGCGCTGCTTCCAGCGCCGTTTCACGGTCATGCGCCACCGCGCCGCACTGGCGCACGCGTGCCTTGACACCTTGACGCTGCAGCATGTCACGTACCTGTGGATTGCGTACGGCCAGTATCACCTGCTTGCCTTGGCTCTCCGCACTGTCCACCATATCGATCAACGCCATGCTGGAGGTGAAGTCAGCCTGAGGTACATCGGTAAGATCCAATACCAGTACATCATAGCCATCGTACTGGGCCAGCCGGCGTGCCATGCCCTTGGCCGCACCAAAACTCATGGCTGTTCCCAGGCGAAATAGCAGCACATGCCCCTGGGCCTGTTGCATGAGCTGCTTCTCCCGTTCATTCAACGGCAGTTCCTCATCCGGTTCACGCGTGGCCACAATGCTGTCCAGTTGCAGATCCACCATGCGTTGCATAAATACAAACGCCGCCATGACCATGCCCACCGCCACGGCCGTGATCAGGTCCACGAATACCGTCAACATAAACACCGTCAGCATCATCATCAGGCCGGCCTTGGGTGCCTGGCGAATGCGCCGCAGGTAATCCCAGTCGATGATGTCCGTGCCCACCTTGATCAGAATGCCGGCCAGCACCGCATGCGGAATGTAGCGGGCGTATTTGCCCGCGCCCAGTACCACAAACAGCAAAACCAGTGCATGCAACGCGCCCGACAGCGGCGTACGACCACCGGCACGTACATTGACCACTGTGCGCATGGTGGCGCCGGCACCGGGCAGGCCACCGAACAGGCCGGCAATGGTATTGCCCAGCCCTTGGCCGATCAGTTCCCGGTTGGAATCATGGTAGGTGCGGGTGATGTTGTCGGCCACCAGGGAAGTCAGCAGCGAATCCAGGGAACCCAGTACGGCCAGAATCAGCCCGGACTGGACCATTTGCGGCACCCATTCCAGCCGGAAAACCGGCCAGTGCAATGCAGGCAGGCCGGAGGGAATATTGCCCAGTACCGATACGCCACCCAGCAGGTAGCGGGTTTGATCGAACTGTTGCACGGTCTGAATATCATTCCCCTGCCAGAGCACCAGCCCGATGGTGCCCGCGGCCAGCGCCAACAGCGGAGCCGGCAGAATCCGGTTGATATGGCGGGGCGTGAGGTAGACCAGCAAAAGGGTGAACAGGCTCAGCGCCAGCGCCTGTGGAACCGGGGCACGCGCCACCTCGGGCAGGGCTAGCATGGATGCCATCGGGCCGGGCAGAGCCGGATAGCCGAACAAGGGGGGAATCTGCAAAAAGATGATGATGACCCCGATCCCGGTCATGAAACCGGAGATGACCGGATTGGGAATGAGGTTGATGAAGCGCCCCAGCTTGAGAAAGCCGAAGCCCATCTGGAACAGTCCGCCGAGCACCACCGTGGTAAAGGCCAGCGCCAGCCCGGTAGCCGGGTCATCGGGAAAAGCCGTGGTGTACTGGGTGATGATGGCAGCCATCACCACGGTCATGGGGCCGGTGGGGCCGGATACCTGGGCGGGTGTGCCGCCAAACAGGGCAGCGAAAAACCCCACCAGAATGGCACCGTAGAGGCCCGCAATGGGGCCGGCACCGGAAGAGACACCCATGGCCAGCGCCAGGGGCAGGGCGACCACGGCGGCTGTCAGTCCGCCGGTGATATCCCCCTTGAGGTTGCTGAAATCAAGCCGGTTCATCCTGGGTTTCCTGCAGTTTAGGGCAGGCCCGGCATTATACGCCGGTTTGGTGTGATGCCAGCGCCTTCATCCATACATTACGCAAATCGATGGCCTGGCCACCCAGCACCCAGCCCTGCAGGCCCTGTTCTCCTTCGAAGCGGGCCTCCAGGCGCTGTGCATCGCCAGACAGCTTCCATTCGCCAGGGGTACCCGGTTGCGGCGGCATCAGCCAGAGCGGAAACACACCGGTCTTGACCTGTATGGGCGTGGGGCCCAGCCGCATGGGTGTGGGCTGGCCGTTCAGCGTGGCGGCCAGCGCCCGGGCACCGGCGGTAATGGGTGCCACATAGGGCATCCAGCCCGCGGGGTACTGGGCCACATCACCCAGCGCGTACACGTCCTCGGCACTGGTCTGCAGGTACTCGTTCACCCGCACGCCACGATCCACGGCCAGTCCGGCGGCTTGCGCCAGTTCCGTCTCCGGTTGCAGGCCGACGGCCATCAGCGCCACATCCACGTCCAATACCTCGCCATTGCCGAGATGTGCGCGCAGGCCCTCACCATGATGGTCCAGCCGTTCCACCACCGTGTTCAGTCGCAAGTCGATGCCGGCTTCCTCCAGCCGTTCTTGCACAAAGTGGCCGACAACCTCGGGCAACAGCTGGCCCAACGGGGTTGGGTCCGGGCCCACCACCACCGGCAGGAAACCCGCCTTGCGCAGGTCACTTGCAAACTCCAGGCCGATCAAGCCCGGGCCGATGACCAGCACCCGTTTTTCCCCTTCCAGACGCTGGCGCCAGCGGCGATAGTCATCCAGCCAGTTGACCTGCAGTACCTCGCTGGCCGCATCTCCGGCCAGTGGTATGCGTATCGGGCGGGCACCATTGGCCAGAACCAGTTGCCCGTATTCCAGCTCGCGGCCATCGGCCAGTATCAACTGGTGCTGATCCGGCCGGATCTGAGCCACCTCGGTATGGGTCCGTATTTCCGCCCGCAGCGTGCGCGCCTGTTGTTCGGCCGTGGCATTGACCAGATCCTCGGCGCGCTTGCCATCGGACAGGGCCTTGGAGAGCATGGGCTTGGCGTAGGCCTCGCCGGCATCGCGGGTGATCAGGATAAGCGGACGTTCCTTGTCCTTCATCCGCCACATGCGCGCCAGGCCATAACCGGCCATGCCGGTGCCCAGTATGACCAGGGGCGCGGGATTCACTGGCTGATCTCCACCATTTCAAAGTCGGCCTTGCCCACACCGCATTCCGGGCAGGTCCAGTCATCGGGAATGTCTTCCCAGCGGGTGCCGGCGGCGATGCCTTCTTCCGGCAGGCCGGTTTCCTCGTCATAGATGAAACCACAAACCACACATTGCCATTGCTTGTATTCCATGCTTGTACTCCTCACTGAATGTTGTTCAGTTGCTGTTGATAGTGTTCCGCGTGACGCTTTTCCACCCGGGTCAGGGCATCGAAGCGGCGGGCGGCCTTGTCCAGCATGTTCTGGAACTGTTCGGCGTGCTCCTTCGATTCGGCGATCTGCTCGTCGAATTCCTCCACCGCCGCCTGCTGTCTTTCTTCCAGCGCCGTGTGGCGGAAGGCCGGGTACATCTCGGTATATTCGTAGGTTTCGCCCTCAATGGCCAGCTGCAGGCATTTTTCCGGTGTCAGGCTTTCCGGTGGAAAGAGCAGATCCATGTGGCCAAAGGCATGTTGCACTTCCTGGGCAGCGGTTTCCTCGAACACCCGTGCCGTTTCTTCATCACCCATTTGCCGGCAGATACGCGCAAAGTAGCGGTACTTGATATGGGCCATGGACTCACCGGCCAGGGCCGCTTCCAGGTTTTTCACCGTTTGCAGGGCTTTTTCATTCATGATGTCAATCTCCTTCGTTGTTTTGACAGTTGCAGTCTATGGCTTGTTTCAACATAGTTCAAATCATTTGTTTTTATGTTAGTGATTGATCCTGTCTATTTTGGATGCGTAGATGGCTATGATAATTTCTATACAAAATCCAGGAGCAGGAGCCCATGGCAGGCAAACCGGGGTATGAGGTGGTTTTTCGGGGGAAACTCGTTCGCGGTGCCGACCCGCAGGTGGTACGCGAGAATCTGTGCCGCTTGTTCAAGGCCCCGGCTGAAAAAATCGAAGCCCTGTTTCAGGGCGGGCGCCATGTGCTTAAAAGGGGCTTGAGCCACGAGCAGGCCCACCACTACCGGGAAGTGCTGAAAAAGGCCGGCGCCATCGTGGTGGTGGTGGATACCGAAGCCAAGGCGGACATGCAGGCGCTTCGCCCCACCCAAAGCCGCAAGCCGTCACCCGGCCCGGTACCGGTGGCGGCCTCACCAGCAAAACCGGGTACCACCACGGCAGAAGCAAGCCCTGCTGCTTCGGAGCTGCTGGCACCCGTGGGTGCGCCGGTCAATGACCCGGTACCCGCACCGCCCGAGCCCGAGTTCGACCTCTCTCCCTATGCCCTGGATGAACCCGGTGTGGTGATTATCGAGCCCGAGCCACGCCCGGAGCCCCGCATCGACATCAGCCACATGCGTATCGACGACAGCGACCGGCCACACGAACAGAAACCGGCGGCCACTCCGCCTGCGGTCAACCCGGACCGGCTTTCTTTCGCCGACGAGCAGACACCGCTGGAACCACCGCGCGAGGTATCACCACCGGAACTGGATCTCTCCCATCTGCAGCTGGATGACACCTGACGGCACCAGTGGCAGAAAGGCCCGGGCCTGTGGGATGCCTGTTGCTCATTCGTATTTGTCTTTATTCCCGGTATCCAGTTGGCCTTCCCAGAGCCAGGTGTCCGGATGGAAGCTGTACCAGGCAAACCAGTAACTGTTGACCAGCACCAGCGGTTGTCGCTCCAGCCCGGCCTGTATACTGCCATCTGCAGCCTGGTACACCCGCAAGCGCCCATCCAGTAAAAACAGGGCCGGATGCCGCTTCAAATAACGCTGCAAGGCCCGCATTTCCAGTGCAATGGCCTGTTTGCCCACTTTCAGCCCCCAGATTCGCTGCTTGCGTCGCAGGCGGGCATCCTGGCGCCGAACCGGGTGCAGCAGGCGGCTGTCACGGCTGTATTGTTGATAGGGATTGTCGCGGTAACTGAACGGGTAACCGGTTCGGTGCGAGAGGACTTTTCCTTCCGGATGGGCGGATTTCCAGTCCTTCCAGGCACTCATGCCCAGGGGCAAGGGTTGCAGCCGTGCACCGGTCATGGGGCCGACAATGGCTTCACCGGTCATCTGCTGCCAGAGCGTGGCGGTTTCCAGGTCGATCATCAACAGATCATTGTCGTGCAAGAGGCCGGAAACCTTGAAATGCAGGGTTTTGCCCCGCACCCGCCGGTCAAAGGCCATGCCGGAACCACAAAGCGGGCAATAGGTCACCAGCACGGGCATGCCCGCCAGCACATCATTGACAACTTCATGCCGCCGCAGGATACGCAAGGGATAGGCCCAGGCCTGTGAACCGATTTCCAGGCCAAGCACCCAGTCTCGACCACGCAGAATGGAACTGTCCGCAACCGGCAAATAGGCCGGATGATTCAGCGCCGGGATACAATCCAGGCGCGCACAGCCCTGGACGATGCCTTCGAGTGGCACGGCATGCGGTGTATCGGCCCCATACTGCAGTTGATCGCGGAGAATATCCACCGGCCATGAACGGTGAATCTGCGCCGAGGCAGTGCAGCTCAACAGGCCAAGCACGACCAGCAGGGCTTTCATTTCACCGGCCCGGCGAGCGTACGGTTGTTTCCCATGTGCCACCTGTTTCATCAGCCCAGTACAGCAAGAGACCCGCCCGGCGCATGCCTGCTTGCGTCCATGACCTTGTTCACTGGCAGAAGCCGGTGGGCTGACTTATGATTGATCCTGTAACAAGCCATTTGCTTTCATTGTTAAGGAGTCAACCATGGGTTTCTGGATTTTCCTCGGCGTACTGGCCCTGATCGTGTTCTACTTCATCGGCCTGTACAACCGGCTGGTGACCCTGCGCAACCTCTACAAGAACGCCTTTGCCCAGATCGATGTACAACTGACCCGGCGGCATGATCTCATTCCCAATCTGGTGGAAACCGCCAAGGGCTACATGAAGCATGAGCGGGAAACGCTGGAAGCGGTCATTCAGGCCCGCAACGCCGCCGTTTCCGGATTGAAGCATGCCAGCGGCAACCCCGGTGACCCGGAAGCCATGGCCCAGCTCAGCCAGGCAGAAACCGCGCTGACCCAGTCCCTGGGGCGTCTGTTTGCCCTGTCGGAAGCCTACCCCGATCTCAAGGCCAACCAGAACATGGCCCAGCTGATGGAAGAACTGACCAGCACCGAAAACCGGGTGGCCTTTGCCCGCCAGGCCTTCAATGATGCCGTGCTGGAGTACAACAATGCCCGGGAAGTCTTCCCTTCCTCCATCGTGGCCAACAACTTCGGTTTCAAGGCGGCGCAGTATCTGGAAATTGAAGACGAGGCCAAGCGGGAAGTGCCCCAGGTCAGCTTCTGACGGAAAGGCATGAACTTTTTCGCCCATCAGGATCAGGCGCGCAAGACCAGCCGCATGCTGGTCTTCCTGTTTTTTCTGGCTGTACTGGCCATCATTGCGGCCATTGATGCCATCATCTGGTGGGGCATGGGGCGCAGCCTGCCACCAGAGCAGCAACTCGGCCTGCTGCTGAAAAGCAGCGCGCTGGTCGCCGCGGTCATCCTGATCGCCAGCCTGTTTCGCTCCGCCAGCCTGTCCGTGGGCGGTGGCAAGGTGGCCAGTAGCCTGGGTGGTACCCGCATCCTTCCGGGCGACCCGGACCCGTTGCACCAGCGCCTGCATAATGTGGTGGAAGAAATGGCCCTGGCCGCCGGCCTGCCGGTGCCGGAAGTCTATGTGCTGGAAAACGAGGAAGGCATCAACGCCTTCGCCGCCGGGCACCAGCCGGCCGATGCCGCCATTGCCGTGACCCGTGGCTGCCTGGAGCGGTTGAACCGGGAGGAACTGCAAGGCGTGATCGGGCACGAGTTTTCCCATATCCTCAATGGTGACATGCGCCTGAACATCCGCCTGATGGGCTGGCTCTACGGTATTCTGGTGCTGGCCATGATTGGCGAATTTCTCATGCGCGCCGGCTTCTACAGCGGCCACAGCCGACGCAGCCGTGACAACAATGGTGCCAGCATTGCCCTCATCGGCCTGCTGGTATTGGTGGTGGGCTATATCGGCCTGTTCTTCGGCCGGCTGATCAAGGCCGCGGTTTCCCGCCAGCGGGAATACCTGGCGGATGCTTCCGCCGTGCAGTTCACCCGCAACCCGCAAGGCATTGCCAACGCGCTGAAGAAAATTGGTGGACTGTCCGCCCAATCCTATCTGGAAAACCCGAAAACCGAGGAAGTCAGCCATATGCTGTTTTCCACCGGCCTGCCCTCACTGGCCGGCCTGTTTGCCACCCACCCGCCCCTGGAAGAGCGCATCCGCCGGCTGGACCCGGCCTTTCAGGCAGCAAGCACACGGCACGAAACACCCGCACAGCTCCAGCCAGGCCAGGTAGCCGGTTTTGCTGCGAGTGACCGCACGCCCACCGAGGCCGCGCATCAATTCAGCCAGCGAGCTGGCAGCCTGCCGGAAGCCGCTGTGCAGCAGGCCGAACAGCTTCGCACAGGCATGCGGACGGCTCTGGTTGAGGCCGCCCATCACCCGGCGCAGGCACCTGCACTGTTGATGGCATTACTGCTGGATGAGGACTCGCT
>JALWTZ010000113.1 GCA_026993285.1 Lysobacterales bacterium
TGAAATCAATGATGATGATGCCGCCCAGGTTACGCAGCCGGAGCTGGCGAGCGATGGTCTGCGCCGCTTCCAGGTTGGTCTTGTAGATGGTTTCTTCCAGGTTGCGATGCCCGACGAAACCACCGGTATTGACATCGATGGTGGTCATGGCTTCCGTCTGGTCGATGACAATATAGCCACCGGATTTCAGCGGGGCGGTACGCTGCAGGGCGTGCTGGATTTCGTCCTCCACCCCGTAGAGATCGAAAATGGGGCGGGCGCCGGAATAATGCTCGATACGCTCCACATACTCGGGCATGAACTGGCTGGCAAACTTGCGGGTCTTGGCGAAGGTTTCCCTGGAGTCGATGCGCAGCTTGTCCACCTGCGGGCCGAGCATGTCGCGGACCACGCGGCGGGTCAGTGGCAGATCCTCGTAGATACAGGTACCGGCGGGTACCTTGTGCATTTCCTCGCGTATGCAGCCCCAGAGCTTGTCAAGAAACTGCATGTCGGCGGCAATGGCCGCCTCGCTGGCGCCATCGGCATTGGTGCGCACGATATAGCCGTGCTGGGTCTTCTCGCCCCGCAGGCGCTGGACCATTTCCCGCAGCCGCTCCCGTTCCGCCGGCTCTTCCAGCCGTGCCGAAAGGCCGATGTGGTCGCAGGCGGGCAGCAGCACCAGATAGCGGGCAGGGATGGAGAGATTGGTGGTCAGGCGTGCACCCTTGCTGCCGATGGGGTCCTTGGTGACCTGTACCACCAGCCGCTGCCCGTCATGGGCCAGCTTGCGGATGTCGGGTGGTTCGTTCGATTCTTCGTGGCCGGCGCAGTTGTCCGGCTGCATGTCACGGGCGTGCAGAAAGGCGGCCCGTTCGAGGCCGATATCCACGAAAGCCGCCTGCATGCCCGGTAGTACGCGAACCACTCGCCCGACGAAGATATTCCCCACATAACCACTGTTTTCATGCCGTTCGATGTGTACTTCCTGCAGCACACCGTTTTCCACCACGGCAACCCGTGTCTCCCGTGGGGTGACATTGACCAGTATTTCTTCGTGCAGATCGCCATTCACAAGCATGTGCTTTCCTTCAGCAGTTGCCAGGTTTCCAGCAGGGGCAGACCCATGACGCCGGAGTAACTGCCTTCCAGTCGTTCCACAAAAATGGCGGCATAGCCTTGTATGGCGTACGCGCCAGCCTTGTCCATGGGTTCATCAGTGGCACAGTATGCCTGAATTTCCGCGCTTTCCAGCGGGCGAAAACGTACTTGCGAGCATTGTAACCGGCTTTGACAGAAATGTTCCCGGATCAGGCAGACGGCGCTGAGTACCTGGTGGCTGCGGCCGGAAAGGCGGTGGAGCATGGTTTCGGCGTCGCTCCGGTCGCGGGGTTTGCCGAGAAGGGCATCATCCAGCACCACAGAGGTATCCGCGCCAAGCACGGCGTGCTCACCGGTTCCGGCAAGTGCCTGCCAGACGGCACGGGCCTTTTCTTCCGCCATGCGCAGCACATACGCTGCCGGAGTTTCTCCGGGCAGGGGGGATTCATCGATGTCGGCCGGGCGGGTCTCGAAGCGCAGATGAATCTGCTGCAGCAATTCCGCCCGCCGGGGCGAACGAGAGGCCAGATAAAGCATGATAGGGTTTTCCGGAAAAGCTTCAGCCTAATCTACTCTGGATTAACAAGCTGTTGTCTTGTTGTGACCTGTGGCACAGGTAATCGCCCTTTCCTTGCGGCAAGCTGAAAGTCCATACAGCGTACAAGGGGCTGCAACCACATGAACTACAGACGATGGGCAGTGCTGGCTGCATGGTGGCTCACTGCCATGGTACAGGCTGCACCCGCCTGGGAGGCCTGTGATGAAGCGTTGCCTGCACGCCTGGACCCGCAGTGTGCCCGTGTTCCCGTGGCGCTGAACCCCGATCAGCCAAGGGGCGAGCAGATT
>JALWTZ010000114.1 GCA_026993285.1 Lysobacterales bacterium
AACCCGCAATTTGCCAACATCGTCAGCCCGTCGGAAGTGGTGGTGGTCAATACCTTCAGCGTGGAACTGGATGGCGGTGGTGGTGAAATCCATCTGACCATGCCCTATTCCATGATCGAGCCGATCCGTGATGTGCTCGGTGCAGGCCTGCAATCGGATCGGGGTGAAAACGACACCCGCTGGATTCGTGCCCTGCAGGATGAAATCAAGGAAGCGAAAGTGGAGCTGCGCAGCAATCTGGTGGAAACCGAGCTGCCCCTGCGGGAAGTGCTGGAGATGGAGGCCGGCGACATCATTCCCATCGAATTGCCGGAACAGGTGGTGGTGGCCGCGGCTGGCGTGCCTGTACTCAAGGGCCAGTTTGGCATTTCCAACGGCAAGCATGCCGTCAAGGTGGAAGACATCATTTATCCCAGGGATGTGCTGGAAAAACAGCAGGAGGCCGCCGAGGCAGACCCTGAAACAAGCAACAAGGTGAAATCGTCATGAGTGAAGAAAACGATACCCCGGAAGAAGAGCAGCCCGAAAACGGTGACGAAGGCTCCATCGAAGACGAATGGGCCGCAGCGCTGGGTGAACAGAAAGGCGAAGGTGAGGGCGAAGGCGAGGGGGATGCGGCTGCCGACTGGGGTGATGCCCTCAGTGAACAGGCTGCGGCCAGTGCGGGGGAGGGTGCGCATGAACAGGCGGAGAAAACCGACTTCGATACCCTGACACCGGATGCCGATTGCGTGGGCAATCGCAGTCTGGACATGGTGCTGGATATTCCCGTCACCCTGTCCATGGAGATTGGCCGGACGGAAATTCCCATCCGGCATCTGTTGCAACTGAGTCAGGGTTCGGTAGTGGAACTGGACCACATGGCTGGCGAGCCCATGGATGTGCTGGTCAATGGCACTCTGATTGCTCATGGCGAGGTGGTGGTTGTGAATGAACGCTACGGTATCCGCCTGACCGATGTGATCAGCCCGCAGGAACGGGTGAAGAAGCTGCGCTGATGAAACGCCTGGCCTGGATGCTCACCCTGATCTCTCCGGCACTGCTGGCAGCCGAGCCGGCCCCGGCCACTGCGAGCCTGAACAGCGGTTCGGCTATGCTGCAGCTCTTGTTCAACCTGTTGCTGGTACTGGGCATGATCCTCCTGGCCGCCTGGCTTTATCGCCGGCTCAACCGGCTGCAGGCCCGTGCCGCCGGTGGCCAGTGGATGCAGATTCGTGCCAGCCTGCCGCTGGGGTTCCGGGAAAAACTGGTACTGGTGCAGGTGGGTCAGGAGTATCTGGTGCTGGGGATCACCCAGCAGCGCATGGAATGCCTGGCAAGAATGCAGGATCTGCAGCCCCTGTCCGAGGAAGACTTTGGCACGGTATTGCAGCGGGCACGGGAGGGAAAATCGTGAACCGGGCCATTCCCCGCGTACTGCCGCTGTTACTGCTGTTCTGGCCAGTGGTCTCCCTGGCCGCGCCAGCAGGCCTGCCGGCTGTGACCGTTACCACCGGCCCGCAGGGCACCAGTTATTCGGTGACCCTGCAGATTCTCATCCTGATGACATTGCTGAGCTTCTTGCCGGCCATCGTCATCATGATGACCCCGTTTGCTCGTATCCTGATTGTGCTGGCCCTGTTGCGTCAGGGGCTGGGTACCCAGCAGACACCCAGCAACCAGATTCTGGTCGGCCTGGCGCTGTTCATGAGCTTTTTCATCATGACCCCGGTGCTGGATCAGGTCATGGATGTGGCGGTAACGCCGTATATCGAGGAAAAAATCACCCTTGTCGAGGCCCTGGAACAGGCCCGTGCGCCGGTCAGCGAATTTCTGCTGGCCCAGACCCGCGAGCAGGATCTGAAACTGTTCGCGGAAATGGCCGGTGACGAACCCTATCAGAACAGCAGTGATGTACCCTTCGCCGTGCTGGTGCCCGCCTATG
>JALWTZ010000115.1 GCA_026993285.1 Lysobacterales bacterium
GCCAGAGCAGCAGGCCCAACGGGCGTGGCGGCGCCAGCACGGGCGGCAGCCACTGGGCCAGTGCGTCTTCCCAGCCCTGCATCCAGCCGGTGGAATGCAGGGCGCGCAGCTCCGGCAGGGTTTTCAGAGCCAGGGTGGCCAACAGCAAAGCCAGCAGGGTCATGGCGGATTCTCCCGGTGTTCGGCTACCAGCGTACGCAAGCGGGGCCAGTCAAAGCAAGGCCCCGGGTCGGTCTTTCGTCCCGGAGCAATATCGGCATGGCCCACGATGGCTTCCGGGGAGATGGGATAGTGGCGCATCAACAAGCGCGCCAGCCGGGCCAGTTGCCGGTACTGCTCGGCCTCGAAGGGCTGGTCATCACAGCCTTCCAGTTCCACGCCCACGGAAAAATCATTGCAGCGTTCACGCCCCTGCCAGCGGGAGCGGCCCGCGTGCCAGGCACGGGCTTCGGTGGAAACATACTGCACCAGTTCACCATCCCGGCGGATGAGAAAATGGGCCGAGACTTCCAGCCCCTGAATTTCGGCAAAAAACGGGTGCTGGCCGGCATCCAGCCGCCCAAGAAACAAGTCATCAATCCAAGGCCCGCCAAACTGCCCTGGCGGCAGGCTGATGGCATGAACCACCAAAAGCTCGATGGCCGTGCCGGGCGGGCGGGCATCACAATGGGGGGAAGGCTGCCGCCGGGCGGCCGGCAGCCAGCCATCCAGCAGGCGCTCAGATGGAGAAAGAAGCGCCGCAGCCACAGGTGGTCTTGGCGTTGGGGTTGCGCACCACGAACTGGGCGCCGGAGAGGTTTTCGGTGTAGTCGATTTCGGCACCCATGAGGTACTGGTAGCTCATGGGGTCCACCACCAGGCGCACCCCGTCCTTTTCCACCACCAGATCGCCCTCTTCCCGGTTTTCATCGAAACTGAAACCGTATTGAAAACCGGAACAGCCACCACCGGAGATGTAGACGCGCAGCATCATCTCCGGGCTGTTTTCCTCTTCGATCAATTCCCGCACCTTGGCGGCTGCCGCGTCGGTAAAGGTCAGCGCCACCGGCATGGACTGGGTTTCACTCATCGGTTTCTGCTCCCGGGCTTTTGCCCTCGCTTGCGGGTTTGGCGGTATCGGCATCACCCAAATGGATGAGCTGGCCATTGATTTCGGCGCCCACGGCAATTTCCAGCAGGCGGTAGTGGACTTCACCCTCGATACGCGCCTTGTCCAACACTACCAGCTTCTCATTACAGTGAATATTCCCCTTCATGGAGCCGTTGATATGCATGTGGGGTACACGAATATCACCTTCCACCTGGCCATGTTCGCTGATGGTAAGGAGCGCCGAGGGGTCGTCATCGGCTTGCAGAGTGCCCTGGATGCGACCATCCACATGCATGCCGCCACGAAAACGGATATCCCCGTTGACTTCCATTTCCCGGCCAATCAGGGAATCGACCTTGCTGGTGGGTTCAGCGGCCGGTGGCGGGTTGGGCTGGTCTTTCTTGAACATGTTCCTGCTCCTCGTTTGATTCGGGCTGCCATGGCAGGGTGGTTTCTATCACGCTCTTGCGTTTTTGGCCAGTCTTGCGTGTCTTGTTCCCGGGGGCCAGGTGTACGGTGACACTTTCCGGCACAAAGCCTTGCGGCAAATCCAGCATGCCCTGCAAGGGCTGAAAGTACTTGAAGCGGTATGCCCCGGCCGGGCCGGTTTTCGGCCAGCGCACTTCCCGGCTGCGCTCTCCCTGCACGCCGCTGAGCGTAAACCAGTATTGGCCAGTTTGCTCACGCGCCTTTTTCAGGCTCTGGCGCAAGACCAGCCGATACTGGAACACCTGTGCGGCAGCCGTGGGGAGAATGCGCAATTCATGGACGGCCAGACCGGGGTTTTGCACGCTTTCGGCCATGAGGTTGTTGAAAAACAGCAACTCGTTATG
>JALWTZ010000116.1 GCA_026993285.1 Lysobacterales bacterium
GACTTCAGCACCACCCCGGTAATGCTGGTCCATCTGTTCAATGGCCGTGGCCCGCCAGGCCTTGATGGCCTGTACGGACAGCGGCTCCTGCTGCCAGCATTGCTGCAGGCGGGCCTGCAGCTCATCCGCGATCTTCTTTTCCATCGGCATGGCTTTGCTCACAGGTACAACTTTGGGTCACAACACGGTTCCGGCCTGCCGCCTTGCCCTGATACAGGGCCTGGTCCACCGCGTGATAGGCCGCCTGAAAGGATTCACATTCCGGTCGCATAGCCGTTACACCCAGGGTTACGGTAACCGGGATTTTCTGATGACCGGCCCGATAGGGCTTGGCGGACAGATGTTGCCGTAGCCGTTCGGCAGCACGACTGGCCGTAGCCAGATCGGTATCCGGCATCATGATGATGAATTCTTCCCCACCCCATCGAGCCAGCACATCCACTTCACGCAGCACATTACGCATGCGCGCAGCCACCCCCTGAAGAATCATGTCTCCAGCGACATGACCGAACTGGTCATTGATCTGCTTGAAATGGTCCAGATCCAGCAGTACCAGGCCCGCACTGTGGCCCGTGCGTTGCATGCGCTTTATCTCCTGCTGGATTTTTTCCATGAAGGCCCGCCGGTTGTACAAATGGGTCAACGGATCAATGCGGGCCTGTTCCTGCAAAACACGACGAATGGCTTCCAGTTCAGCATTCTTGGCCTCAATCACGGCATTGAGGCGGATTTTTTGCCGAAGCATCCATGCCAGAACCAGTACCAGCAGGGCAAAGAAAATCAATGCAAAAAGCAACAACTGCTGTTGACGAACTTCCTGCCGGTTTTCCTTCTCCAGCAGGGACTGATTAAGCTCCAGGGCCTTCATCTTGCGCTGCTGGTCCTCCCACTCGAAACGGGTCTGCAGACTGAGCAGGGTATTCTCCTTCTGTTTTTCCAGCCAGCGATTGCTCAGATCCAGCTCCTTACGCAAATGCCCATAGGCTGCCTGCCAGTTCTTCTGCTCGGCCTCGAGGCTTGCCAGCCGGTCCAGCAACTTGATTTGGTCTTCAATACGACCGGATGTTTTCGCAATCTGTTCAGCCTGCAACAGTGCGGCAATGGCTGCGTCTGGCTGTTTTCTCAACAGGGCGAGATCGGCGCGCATTTGCAGAATCTCAATTTCCTTTCGCTTGTTGGTGAGGGTTCGACTCAATGACCAGGCCTTGTCCAGATACTGTTCCGCGGCCGTCTCCATCGCCTGTTTCAATGCCCAATTGGCACGGCTGACCGCCAGTATCAGAAACGCACGGTTGTCATGGGTTTCCTCTGCAATTTGCCGAGCCTTGTCGTAATACTGTGCTGCCGTGTCAAAACGCCGGTTTTCAGTTTCGATATCTCCCAGGTTGCCCAGAATGACCACCAGCATGGCCTTGCTGTTTATCCGCAGGGCGGTTTGCAAGGCTGTGCGCATCCATTGCGCTGCCTTGTCCAGCTCGCCACGAGCTTGATAAATCAGCGCGATATTGTTTAATGCCTTGGCTACGCCAACTTCATCCTGCAATTGTTGGCGAATGTTGAGTGTGCGGGTCCACAGATCCATGGCGTTACTGTAATCCCTGAGACTCCAGTACACACCCGCCAGGTTATTGTAGAGGGTGGCCAGCCGCGCCTGATCTCCCGCGCGGGTTGCCAGGTCAATACCTGTCTCTGCTGCAGCAATCGCGGTATCGTAGCGGGACATCAGACGCGCTGCCCAGATCTTGTCCGCGAGCAAATCCAGCAGCAGAGTGGTTTCTCTTTCTTCTTGGGCTTTCTGGATCAGGTGGTCGATTTCCTGCAGGACCTGCCCCGGCTCGCGATTGATCCGCTGATGGATTTCCCGGGCCTGTTCTTTCCAGTCCACCGCCTCGGCAGCCGGCAGTGGCATGGCCAGCATCA
>JALWTZ010000117.1 GCA_026993285.1 Lysobacterales bacterium
CAGGATGCCATCCACCCTGCCCAATACACCCCATGCTTCCGCCAGCGCCTTCAATTCCGAAAAACTGGCGTGGTGCATGGTGAACCGCTCGTCTTCACCTTCCAGCACCCGGCCGGCTTCCACCGCGCGCGGGTCCTGGTCGATGCCGTACAGCCGGCCATTCGGGCCCAGCTGCCCCAGAATGGCCCGGCTGTGGCCACCACGGCCGAAGGTGCCATCCACATAGCAGCCTTCCGGGCGAATATTCAGCCCCCGCACGGCCTCGGCAAGCAGCACGGGCACATGCCCGGCCGCCGGCTGCGGTACCTCGCCCATCACAGGCTCAGTTGCTGCAGCTGTTCACTGGGCCCCTGGCCCAGCGATTCTTCCTGTTGCATGCGCTCGGCCTGGCGCTGCATCTGCTCGCGCCGGCTGGTGTTGAGCACCTGCTCGTTCCAAATTTCGAAGCGTTCTCCCATGCCCATCAGCACCACGCGCTTGTCCAGTTCGGCCACCTCGCGCAATTGTTGCGGCAGCAGAAACCGCCCCTGCTTGTCCGGCTCCACCGGCGTGGCACTACCCACCAGCAGGCGCTGCATCCAGCGATGGTCCGGATGGGCGGTACCCAAGGCCATGACCTGGTCACGCACCTCTTCCCACTTGAAACGCGGGTACAGAAACAGGGAATGGGATTCATAAGGGTTGTAGGTCAGCACCAGCTGGTTGTCGCTGACCTCGGCAATCACGCCACGAAAACGCGTCGGCAAGGCCAGGCGCCCCTTGCCGTCCAGCGTTATGGCATGCTCACCGAAAAACCACACCCCACAATTCTCCTTTCTTACCCTTTAATTTCCACTAATCACCACAATAATCCAGCACCCCCGCTAGTGTCAACCCGAATCCGGTATCACAGCGCGGCACTTACCAGCCCAGAGGTACACGGAAAACACCGGGGGAAACATGGTGTAACTGGTTGAAAATCAGGAAAACAGCAACATGGCGCCAGCTCACTGCGCCAGCGTAGCGAATGACAGTGGAACAAAGTGGAGCAACAGGGGCGGTTTTCAGGCAATCTCGCCCTGAACGGGACAGGAATCATGCCAGAAGACACCTCCGCAGGGCAGAACACCCGTGCGGAGGGGATGAAAAGTGGAGTCGGCCGATAAGCCGGGTTCTGTCGTGGACAACCATTCATCTGGGACCGGCGTCGCCACCGGCCTCAAGCAGCCTACCCGGGTGCAGTGCGGGCCACACCATTGCACCCCTATTTGGCCTTGCTCCGGGTGGGGTTTACCCTGCCGCGGCGTGTTGCCACCCGCGCGGTGCGCTCTTACCGCACCTTTTCACCCTTACCTGTGCCTTGCGGCCATCGGCGGTATGTTTTCTGTGGCACTTTCCGTGGGCTCGCGCCCCCCAGGCGTTACCTGGCACCCTGCCCTGTGGAGCCCGGACTTTCCTCCCACCGGTTACCCGGTGCGCGGTTGTCTGGCCGACTCGGGCCATAGTCTGGGGCCTGCCGACACACAAATCAAGCATGGCATAATGCAGCCAGATACCGAGGAAGCGCCATGAAACAGGCCGAACACCCCCAGGACACACCCTTTGCCCCCTTGCAGCGCTGGCTGGGCGATACCTTTCGCTTTCTGCGCTATACCCTGCGCCGTTTTACCACCGACGATGGCATGGAAACCGCCGGCCTGCTGAGCTATACCACCCTGCTCTCGCTGGTACCCCTGCTTTCGCTGGTGCTGGCGGCCATTTCCGCCTTTCCCGTCTTCCAGCGCTGGTCGGCGGAGATTCAGGACTTTGTTTTCCGCAACTTCGTCCCCACCGCCGGCGAAGTGATTCAGCAGAACCTGAGCCAGTTCGTGCAAAAGGCCTCGGAACTGACCATGGCCGGTGTATTGTTCCTGCTGGTAACCGCACTGGTGCTGATGT
>JALWTZ010000118.1 GCA_026993285.1 Lysobacterales bacterium
TGGCACTGGCTTCATAAGGCGCGCCTACAATCACCGTATTGCCCGAGATGGCCACCGATTTGCCGAAGCTATCGTTGGCGTCCGTGTTGGATGCCTTGAGATAGGCTTCTTGTGACCAGTTGCCAGTACCATCTCGTACAAACACATAGGCTGCCCCAGCAACAGAGGCCAAATTGTTGTTGGTGCCATTGACGCCAGTGGCACTACCTGCTTCACCGGGCGCACCCACCACTAGGATGTCACCATCTATGGCCACAGCGGCACCAAAATTATCATTGGCATCAATATAGAGAGGTTTCAGGTACGCTTTTTGCGCCCAGGTTCCAGTCGCATCACGCTGAAATACATAAACCGCACCGGCAAACTGAGTCGAATTATCAGACTGGCTACCATTGACGCCAGTCGCTCCACTCTCTTCATGATAGGCGCCAACCACGGCTGTATCACCACTAACGGCAACCGACCAGCCAAAGCTATCACCTGCATCCGTATTGGACGCTTTCAGATAGGCCTGTTGCAAAAAGATGGGATTCGTCACCAGGCTCTGGCGCAAAGCCTTGCCCTGACCGGCAATGAACGTATCAGCAGGCGCCTGAGTACTGCACAGGGTCAAAAACAGCAGAGCAACAAGGTATTTTGACTTCATAACCACACTCCAAACCTGAGAAGAAATTTGGAGGCTGCAGGCCACTTGATGGTTCAGCAGTCATTTTGTCACAATTTATACAAAATGCCCCGTCGATTCAAGCCAGATGTTGTCTACCCTCCAATGGGCTGTTCCGGCAAGCTGTAATGGCTGGCATCCATCAGATCCACGCCGCATTCCAGCTGGCTGATCCAGTCCAGGAACTGGCCCACCTGTTCGCCGGTGAAGCAGGGGCCGTGCTGGGGCACCATCTTGTCGATGTCCAGCCCGCGCACCATGTCGGCCCACAGGCGGCAGACCTTGTTGCTGGCCATGTAGCGGCGGTGAAAGCCTTCCATGTGGGGAATGTGTGCCTTGAAATCAGGGACCGGGCCGTTGACATCTTCCACCACCGAGGCGCCCATGTCGCCGGAGAAGAGAATCTTGCTCACCGGGTCGTAGAACTGGAAGTTGCCCACCGAGTGGAGGAAATGCGCCGGGATGGCATGAATGTGCATGTCGCCCAGAGGAATCAGCCCGCCGGCATCCTCGATAGGCAATACCCGGTCAAAGATATTGCTGCCTTCCCGGCTCTGGGCGAAGGCCGAGGAGAGATGCGGCACGAAGCGCGACCAGAGTCGGGAGATGGCCACCTTCGCGGGTGTGCGTTTTACCCAGTTGCCCAGGGCGGAAATGATGTCCGGGTCCTGGTGCGAGGCCAGGATCAGGTCCAGATTCTCCGGCTTGACATAGCGGCCCAGCGCCATGGTCAGCGGTACATAGGTCAGTTCGCCGCCGGGGTCGATGACCGCGGCGTGCTCGCCATGAAGGATGAGAAACTGGTTGGACTGGATGCCCTCGCCCTGCACCAGCCCGGTAAAGCTGATGCAGCGGTGATGGCCATCGTCAAACAGGATAACTTCTTGATTCATGTAGTTGTCGCTTCCAGAATGCAGAGGGAAAGTGGGTACAAGAATAGCATCGGTGTCCGGACCACGATCAGTGATCGGTTTCCCGGTAATCACAATTCAGCCAGTGCTGCCAGTGTGCCTGTACAGCCAGTGCCTGTTCGGGAACCTGTTCCAGCAACAGACCGGCGCCGTTCAAATGTGCCTGATGCGCCTGGGCCAGAAAACATTCCAGCGCCGCTAGCAGCGCCTGATACGCCTCCGGCTCCAGCAGCCCGCCGTGGGCACAGGCCCGCAGCAGGCCGCCGAGGCTTCGGGGCCGCAGCAGCTCGGGATGGGTGCGCCCATGGGCCAGCACGGCATATTGCAGCAGAAAATCCAGGTCCACCAGCCCGCCGGGGCTGTTTTTCAGGTGGAAGCCGGCTGAGCGCGGTTTTTTCTCCTGCCACATGCGCAGGCGCATGTCGCAGATTTCTTCCCGCAAGCTGTCCGGCTCGCGCGGACGGGCCAGCACTTCCGCCCGCAGGGTTTCAAAATCCGCCGCCAGCTCCGGGGCCTCGCCCAGCAGGCGGGTTTTCACCAGGGCCTGTTGTTCCCAGGTCCAGCTCTTTTCCCGCTGGTAGCGGGCAAAGGCCTGAAAGGTGGTCACCAGCAGGCCGGCATTGCCGTTGGGGCGCAGGCGCAGATCCAGTTCATACAGTTGCCCGGCGGTGGTGCGCGTGGTGAGCAGGTGCACGAAACGCTGGGCCAGCCGAACCTGATACACCGCCGTGGGCAGGACGCGCGGCCCGTCACTCATGGCCTGTTCGTTGTGGCCCTGATAGAGAAAGACCAGGTCCAGATCGGAATCGTAGCTGAGGTTTTCCGCCGCCAGCGAGCCATAGGCCAGCAAGCGCAGCGGCCCTTCACCGGCCAGGTGGCCGAAGCGCCGCACGATCTGCCGTTGCGCCAGGCCCAGGGTTTCCAGCAGCACCACTTCCGCCAGCTGGGTCAGCTGGGCGGCGGCCTCCACGGCCGTGAGCCGGCCCTGCAGTTCCAGCAGGGCGATCTGCAACTTGCGCGAGAGGGTGAACTGGCGCAGAAGCACCATGGCCTGCTCTTCTTCCTCCAGCGGCAGGGCCACCAGCATGCGCTGCAAATCCGCCCGCCAGCGCGCTGGTGGATCCAGGCTGGCATGGGTTTGCCATTCCAGCATTTCATCCAGCAGCAAGGGGTATTCCAGCAACTGGGCCCGTACCCAGCGGCTGGCCAGCAGCTGTTCCACCAGCCAGCGCAGGGCCTGACGGTGGCTTTGCAGCAGGGCCAGATAGGCGCTGCGCCGGGCCACGGCCTGTACCAGTTCCAGCAGGGCCTGCAGGGCTTCCTGCGGCCGGGATGACTGGGCGGCTGCCTGCAGCAGGTCCGGCAGCAGAGCCTGCAGGCGCTGTTGCCCACGGGCGCTGATCTGGCGAAAGGCCGGGCTTTGCCACCAGCGGGCCAGTGTCTCGGCCAGGGATGCCGCCGGGGTGAAGCCGGCCGCTTCCAGCAAGGCTTCCACCGGTGCGCCTTCATCCAGCGCGGCCCACAGGCGGCTGGCCAGCGCCTGCCAGTGGTCTGCCGCCGCCTCCCGCGGGGGCAGGATCTGCTGAAAGCGTTCACTGACCTGCTGACGGTGCCGCCGCAGGCAGTCCAGCATCTGCGCGGCATCTTCATGGCCCATGCTCAGTGCCAGGGCTTCCAGCGCCTCCGCCGTTTCGGGCAGGGTCTGGGTCTGGGCATCCTCACGGGCCTGCAGGTGGTTTTCCAGCCGCCGCAGGTAGCGGTAGGCCGCCTGCAGGCCGTTCACCGCGGGCTGTTCCAGCAACTGGTGTTCGGCCAGGGCTTGCAGGGCCGGTTCCAATGGCGGCTTGCGCAAGCTGGCAATGCGCCCGCCCCAGATCAGCTGAAAGGACTGGACGATGAATTCCACCTCGCGTATGCCCCCCGGCCCCAGCTTGATGTTGTCGGCCAGGCGGGTGTTCTGGTACTGGGCATGAATGCCCTGCTTCATCGCCGCCAGTTCGTCAAAGGCGGTGTAATCCAGGTAACGGCGGTAGATGAAGGGTTGCAGGCGTTGCAGCAGGGCCTGGCCGCCGGCCCGGTCACCGGCCACGGCCCGGGCCTTGATCAGGGCATAACGCTCCCACATGCGCCCCTGGGTTTCGTAGTAGGTTTCCATGGCCGCGTGGCTCAGCGCCAGCCGGCCCGCCTTGCCGTAGGGGCGAAGGCGCATGTCCACCCGGTAGACAAAGCCTTCTTCGGTGACGGCATCCAGCAGCTGGATCAACTGCTGACCGAGGCGGATGAACCATTGTTCATTGTCCAGCGGCCGGGGGCCATCGCTTTGGCCCTGTTCGGCAAAACAGAAGATCAGGTCGATATCGGAGGAAAAATTCAGCTCGCCACCGCCCAGCTTGCCCATGCCCAGCACGGTGAGCCGCTGCGGCCGGCCCTGCCCGTCCAGTGGCTGACCAAAACGCTGGCGCATTTCCTGCTCGCAATGCCGCAGGGCCTGCTCGATACAGCATTCGGCCAGGGCCGAAAGATGTGCCAGGGTTTTCGCCACGGCATCCAGGCCGTTCAGATCACGCCAGGCCAGCAACGCGGTGTGGAAGCGGCGAAAACGGCGCAGGCGAACGGCCATGGGCTGTTCCGGCTGCCAGTGCTGCCACAGGGCGGGGTAGTCGAAGGGGAAATCCGCCTGGATGAGCGCGGGCTTCAGGGCCGCAAAGGCCGCCGCCTGCACCCGCAATTCATGGGCGACAAAGGGGCTGAAGGCCAGCACCTTTTCCAGCCCCTGCTGAAAGGCCGCTTCCCCGGGCCAGGCCAGTTGCTGCGCTTGCCAGTGCCGCCGCAGGGCCTGCGCCGCGTTCATTGCAGCTGCAGTACCGCCCAAGCATCGGCTGCGGCCAGCCCATGGCGCAATGGCAGGGCCAGCGTCTGTACCCGCCCGTGCAACACCGCCAGGTTGTTCAAATCCTGCGAGGCGGGAGGCACTAGCTGCAACCATGGCCCGTCACCGGCGGTATGGACAATACTGGCATAGCGAATGGGTGGGTGAGGCTGCCGGTTCAGCCAGTCCAGTGCCGTGCCGGGGCGCAGGGCCAGTTCCTGCATCAGTGCATCACTCAGCCCCAGGTCCGCCAGCGGTCCGGGCATGAAGGCCGCCATCCAGTCGCCCATCGGGCCCATGCCCCGGTTCATGGCCGTCACCGGTTCGGCCAGGGGCAGGCCCGCCTGCGGGCTGGCGATGCTGATCAGCCGTTGGATGCGGGGGTCTGGCTGTATTACCAGCAGCATGCGCGCCACCACGGCACCCAGGGAATGCCCCACCAGCCAGACAGGGGCATCCGGGCGGGCCGCCTCAATGCCTTGCAATTGTTCCCACAGGGCCTTGGCCTGTACGGCCAGGGGCGCCCGGTAGGGCAGCTGTACCAGCCAGTAGGTTTTTTCAGCGGCTGGATGCTGCCATCCATCCTGCCAACCCTGCTGCTGCAGCACGGGCACAAAACCGCTGGAATACCAGGTAGCCGGCCCGGTGGAAAAACCGTGGATCAATACCATCTGCTGTGCCCATAACGGGCCACTCAGCAACAGGCCAGCCAGCAAGCACAACCATTTTTTCATGCCACATGCCCCCGTAATGGTTCCAGTGCCTGCCCGCGGCTCAGGCGCGGGTGGTCATCGGACTGGCCGGCCACATGCCAGGCAAAGGCCTTCTTCAGCAAGGTCTTGTCCACCAGTTGCATGCCCGCGCCCCGCAGGCCGGCCAGCAGGGGGTGACGGCTGCCGAACAGCCGTTGCAATACGGTCATGAATTCCTGGGTGATGAGGGTGTCGGCCTTGCGCCAGCGCTGATATCGGTTGAGCACGCGGGCATCGCCGATATCCTCGCCCCGACGCAGGGCATCCACCAGCACTTCCGCCAGTGCCGCCGCGTCGAGAAAGCCCAGGTTCACTCCCTGCCCGGCCAGCGGATGCACCACATGGGCCGCATCCCCCACCAGCGCCAGCCGGGGGCCAATGAAGGCGCCGGCGCGCTGCATCTGCAGGGGGAAGGCGGCCAGCGGGCTGACGCGCCGGCAGGGGCCGAGGCAGGCATCCAGCGCGGCGGTCAGTGCCGCGTTGAAGGCGCTTTCGTCCAGGGCCAGCACCTGCTCGGCCTCGGCATCATCCAGGCTCCAGACAATGGAACTGCTGCCACCGGCCAGTGGCAGAAAGGCCAGCGGACCGGTGGGCAGGAAACGCTGCCAGGCCGTTTGTTCGTGGGGTTTTTCCGTTTCCACCACCGCCACCAGCGCCTGCTGGGCATAGGGATGTACCCGCAGGGGAATGCCGGCCTGCTCGCGCACGCGGGACTGGCGGCCATCGGCGCCGATCAACAGTGGCGTCCATAACTGAGAGCCGTCCTCCAGCGTGACCTGCAAGCCGCCATCCCGGTTTTCCCAGTGAGCCAGCGGGCTTTGCCGGGTTTCCACGCCGGGGCAAAAGCCCAGCGCCTGCCACAGGGCCGCCTGGATCCGCCGGTTTTCGATGATCCAGCCCAGTTCGCTCAGGCCCATTTCGGCAGCGGAAAATTCCAGCCGGGCCGGGCTTTCACTATCCCAGACCCGCATGTGGCGGTAGGGGCTGACCCGCTGCTGGCGGATGCTGTCCCACACGCCCACCGCCTGCAACAGGCGGATGGAGGCCGGGGAAATGGCCGAACAGCGCAGTTCATAGGGGGCGTCTTCCGCCAGCGGCTGGGCGGGCCGGGGCTCCAGCACGCAGACGGGTACGCCGGCGCGGGCCAGGGCCAGGGCCAGGGCCGAACCCACCATGCCGCCACCGGCGATGATCACGGGTGCGGATTGTTGCTTGCGGTTCAAAGCGTTTCTCCTCTGACCAGGGGGTTGTCCTGCTCCAGCAGGCCCATGGTGATACCCAGTATGCCGCGCTGCAGGGCGGGCAGATGGGCGATCAGGTTCAGGCCCAGCTGCCGGGCCAGGCCCACCGGCGGCAGGGTCTGGCGATACAGACGCACCATGCCGTCGGTCCAGCGCAGGATACGCTGATGATCGGGCAGGCGGCGGGCACGATAGGGCTGCAGCAGGGAGGGAAGGCCCGGATCCCAGCTTTCCCCCTGTTCCCGCCGGGCCTGCAACAGGGTTTCCGCCAACACGGCCACATCGCGAATGCCCAGATTGAAGCCCTGGGCCGACAGCGGATGCACCGCATGGGCGGCATTGCCGATAAGTACGGTACGGTGCCAGACGGTTTCCAGCGGCACCACCCGTTTCAGCGGATAGCTGGCGCGCCGGCCCACGCGGGTGAAGCGGCCCAGGCGGTAGCCGAAGCGTTGCTGCAGCCGGGCGAGAAAATCGGCATCTTCCATCTCCAGCCAGTGCTGTTTTTCCGCCGCCGGCACCGACCAGACCACGCCGCAACGCTGGTCGCTCAACGGCAACAGGGCGAAGGGCCCCTGTGGTGACAGGCATTCCCAGGCTGTGCCTTCATGCGGTTTTTCGGTGCTGACATTGCTGATGATGGCCACCTGGCCATAGTCTTCCTCCTCCACCGGAATCTGCAGCAGCCGGCGCACCTGCGAGTGGGTGCCGTCGGCGGCCACCAGCAGGGGCGCGTGCCAGGTCTGGCTGTTCTCGCCCATGCTCACCTCGGCCCGCACGCCGGACTCGTCCTGGTGCAGCCCCTGCAGGCTGGCCGGCTGCAGCAGGGTGACATCGGTGCACGCTTCCAGCCACCGCAGCAGCGCCTGCCCCAGATCCCGGGCAAAGACCACATGGCCGAAACTGTCGAAGCCCTGTTCACGCGCGTCCAGCAGCACCGAGCCGAAACGCCCTTCCTCGCGGGTATGTACCCGGCGGATGGGGCTGGCTTGGGGGATGTGCGCCCAGACCCCCAGGCTTTTCAGGATGTTGCAGGTGGCCCAGTTCAGCGCCAGCGTGCGGTCGTCATAGCTGGGGGGATTGGGGCTGCGCGGCGGGCTTTGTTCCAGCACGGTGACCGACAGGCCGTGGCCGGAGAGGGCAATGCCCAGGCTGGCGCCCACCATGCCGCCGCCGCAAATGAGGATGTCGCTCGTGTTCATGCCTGTGCCCATAGGGCCTCCACTTCATCGGCGCGGGCCGGCAGCCGCCGGCTCAGACATTCCGCGCCCTGTTGGGTAATGCAATAGTCGTCCTCCACCCGCATCACCCGATGGTACCAGCTTCGCTTGCGCCCGGCATGCTGTGGCCGGATGAGGATGCCCGGTTCCAGCGCCACCACCATGCCGGCTTCCAGCA
>JALWTZ010000119.1 GCA_026993285.1 Lysobacterales bacterium
GGCGGCACCAGGCGGATCACCGAATCCCGGGTCACATTGATAATCAGCTTCTCCTCCAGCGCCAGGCCCACCAGCGCATTCACCGGCCGGTCGCATTCCACCCCCACCATCAGGCCCTGGCCACGAATATCCACCACCCGCGGGTCCGGCCCCAGCTTTTCCTCCAGCAGGGCCTGCAACTGCGCCCCGCGCTCGCGCACCTGCTGCAACAGGTTTTGCGCCTCCAGCACCTCCAGGGTTTTCAGCGCCACCGCGCAAGCCAGCGGGTTGCCACCAAAAGTGGAGCCATGCTTGCCCGGCTTGAAATAGCCCGCCACCCGCTCCGTAGCCAGGCAGGCCGCCACCGGTACCCCCGCGCCCAGCCCCTTGGCCGTGGTCAGCACATCCGGCAGCACCTGCTCATGCTGGCAGGCATACCACTGGCCGGTTCGGCCCACGCCGGTCTGAATCTCGTCCAGCATCAGCAACCAGTCCCGCTCATCACACAGGGCGCGCACGGCGGTGAGAAAACCCGCCGGCGGCGGCCGCACGCCACCCTCGCCCTGAATGGGCTCCATCAGCACCGCGACAATATCGCCCCGTTCGGCCGCCAGAGCCTGCAGGGCATCGATATCGCCATAGGGCAGGCGGATAAACCCCTCGACCAGCGGCTCGAAGCCCTGCTGCACCTTGGCGCTGTCCGAGGCGCTCAGCGTCGCCAGCGTGCGCCCGTGAAAGGCCGAATCGAACACCACCACCTGCGGCCGGTCGATGCCCCTCTCCCGCGCATGCAGACGGGAAAGCTTCAACGCCGCCTCATTGGCCTCGGCACCGGAATTGGCGAAAAAAGCCTGGTCCAGCCCGGAAACCGCCGCCAGCTTGTCCGCCAGCGCCTCCTGCTGCGGAATGGGATTGATATTGGAAGTGTGGATCAGGCGTGAAGCCTGCTGGCAGAGCGTCTCCACAATCTCCGGATGCGCATGCCCCAGCGCGCACACCGCGATCCCGCTCAGGGCATCCAGATACCGCTCCCCATCCACGGCCTCCAGCCAAACCCCTTGCCCACGGGCAAAGGTGACGGGAATGCGGCCATAGGTGTTCATCACATGTCCGGGCATGATTCGATCTCCGGCAAAAAGGGAACATGCTACCGGCAAGCGGCGGGGTTGCCAATGGCGAACGAACGCGTGCTGCCACGGGATACCGTACGGGGTGCGGGATGAGGGGTGCTTGAAAACAGGGTAGATAGGGGGTAAGTTCCAAAGCAGCGTAATATGGCTTTACATCAGGATGGCCCAACGGTGTGAGTCGGGGCCCTGTGCAACCGGTACGGGAAACCGCTCTTGTCAGCGCAATAGGGAATACACTGTTGTCAATCCGCTTTAAAACTTTTCCATGGACAGTGGAGTGGACTTTGAAATCATTGGGCCGATCAGAAGGCCGGAAACTTTTGCACAAGGCTCAGGGATCAGGGAAATCACCCGCCTCAGGAAAATATACGGCAAGGGTCGCTGGAGAAAAAGGAAGGGAGTAGCCACCATCAGACTTTCTGATGGCACCATTGTCGATGCCGAACTGCATTGGTACGAGGCGAGCGGAATTGGAAAATTCGAATTCAAAATCAAGCGTTACCTGTAGAACAGAGGAACCTGGCTATGCACAAGTTTGTAATATGCATCAACAACCATGGCTATGAAGCATCGCTGGAGCAACGAAAGCTCTACGAAGTTTTACCTGATGAACAGGCAGCCATACATGGTCAGTTGAGGGTTATAGATGAATCAGGGGAAGACTACCTTTTCCCCAAAAGCATTTTCATGGATGCCGCCCTGAAAAAAGAAATTGCAGAACAAGTAGCAAAGATCTCATAACAACGGCACAAACAGATTCTGACAGGATATATCTGGGCTCTCTTTTCTGCTTCTTCATGAACAGGT
>JALWTZ010000120.1 GCA_026993285.1 Lysobacterales bacterium
GATCACAATTCCGGCTGGATGCCGAACACAGGGAAACCGGGGGCTCAACCGCTATGCTGTATTCATCTTTTCGTCTCTTTTGTCGTTCCGTGTTGATTCTGCTTGCGTTGCTGGCTGCAGCCACGGCTCAGGGCAAGGAAACTGTCAGTTCGCCCACGGTGACCGTGACTGACAACAATGGCGGTGGGTTTGATATTGGTGATACCGTCACCATAGCAGTCAGTTTTACCCATACCCCCTCCGACCCCGGTGGTACAACAGCAGTTATCAGTAATGCGCTGGATATTGATTTGTCACTGCCTTCGGGCTTGTCAGCCACGGGTACAGCGACTTGTACCAAAAGCCCCTCGGCGGCCAGTAATAATGGCACCTGCAGCAATACCGGCTGGACGGGCATCGACCTCAATCCTACGGATTCGGGTGCTCAAACCTACACCCTGACGGTGAGCGCGGTAATTCAGGATCAGGGTGCTTTTGATGTAACTGGTAAGCTGGTCAACATCCAGACCAGTGCCGTGACGTCGCCCGCATCGACTACAGCTACCGACAACAGCATTGTGCCCGTGGATTTGTCTCTGGCGCTGACCTCCAGTGTGGCAGGCCCTGTGGCACTGAATACCGATGTCACTTTTACCGTCACCATCAGCAATGGGGGTACGCGTGCGGCTTCCGGAGTGAGTTGGCAGGCAGTATTGCCAGGCGGTTATACGCTGAAAACGGGTAGCAGCCTTTCTGGCAGCGGATTGAATGTGGCTGCGGGTGGAAATGTTACAGCCAGCTTTGTGGCAACGGCTGGACCCGGTGCCAGCAGCAGTGATTATCAGATTACAGCCCAGGTCACTGCACAGAATGAACCGGATACGGATTCCACCGCCAACAATGGTGTCGCCACTGAGGATGACTATGACAGCCTGACGGTCACCGCCACCCAGGAAGTGGACCTGGATCTGAGCTTCAGCAACCCCAGCACGCCGCCCAGCGTGGATGTGGGTACGGCCCAGAGTTATACCATCACCCTGACCAACAATGGCCCATCCACCCTCGCGGATGGTGAATTCGCCTTGTATGTGCCCACGGGCTACACCATCAGCAATGGTGGCGGGGCTGTGCAAGGTTCTAGTACCAAGTGTGTGTCCACTGTTGGTTGCAAGCTCCTGACCTGGTCCGGGCTTTCTCTGGCCGCCAATGCCAGCCTGACCAGAACCGTCAGCCTTACACCTAATGCCGGTATGGGGACAGCGGGAGACTTCAGGCTGATTACGGAAGTGACGGCGGTCAACAACAGTGGTGGGCTGAGCTGGAGCAGTGCGGAAACACCCAATAACTATTCCAACAGCACACCCACGGGTGAAAACGACGAAGATACCCTGGATTTGCAGTTGGCGGATGTTTCCGTTGGCCTGGAGGTCAATGGCGGCAGTCTGAACCCCTATACCGGGAGCACTGTGCCGGTCGCAATCGCCTTGGGCAATGCCGGTGTGCGTAATACGGGTGCCGTCAATGTTTGCTTGACCTATGGTAGTGGCATCAGCCCGAATATTTCCGGTGTATCTGGCCTGAGTACGGGCAGTGCGGCCAATAATTGTGCTGGCGGTGTGTTGTGGTCGGTCACGGATGTACCGACAGGCACAACCACTGCTTCAGGTGCGGTTGCTGTCAGCTTTACTGTGGATGTGGCGGCCACCGGCAACTATCAATTGACCGCCGAAGTGGTGTCAGAGGCTGCGCCGGATATCGATTCCGTACCCAACAACCAGGATGCCAATGAGGATGATGAACGCAGTGTTGTCTTGTCACCGGTTCAGAACGCCGACCTGAGTCTGACCATGACAGTGGACAACAGTACGCCGGTGGTGGGCGATACCATTACCTTTACCCTGCAAGTAGACAATGCCGGGCCCAATGATGTGACCGGTGTGTCCCTGCAAGACAGCGTGCCCGATGGCTTTGGCAATATTGCCAATATCAGTAATGGTGGTACTCGCAGCGGCAGCGTGATCACCTGGTCCGGTATCTCGGTGGCCGCGGGAGGCAGTGTTACCCGTACCTTTACGGTGGATGTGCAGGGTGGTGGCAGCAGTTATTTGAATACGGCTGAAATCACGGCTTCGGGTTTGGCGGACCTGGATTCCACGCCCAACAACGGTGTAACCAGTGAAGATGATTATGCCGAGCTGAATGTACCGCCCCCACTGGTGGATCTGGAAATCACCGCCGAGGGCAGCCCGAACCCTGTACCTGCCATTGCCGGTGACACGTTCAGTTATGCCTTCCGGGTCAGCAATATCTCCTCCATCAACGCGCCCGGCAGTACGGTGTCAGACAGCGCGCCCCTCTATCAGAATGCCGGTGAGGCTGGTTTTGAAGCTTCCACCGTGCAATGGAGCTGCCAGGCTTACAGTACCGATGCCGCGGGCAACACCACAGCGACCAGCTCGGCCTGTTGTGTGGCTGGCGGGAATGCCAGCCAGTGCGGCAGTTCCAGCCCGGTGATGATCAGTGGCAACAGCCTGAGCAGCTACGCGGTGGACTTGCCGGCCAACAGCTTCCTGGTATTCAAGGCCACGGGAACGCTGGACCCGCGTTCCAGTACAGCCGCGGTATTGAACAATGCGGCTACGGCACAGGTATCGGCTTCGCAGACAGAGAATGTCACCAGCAACAACAGCAACATCAATGTACTCAACGGTACAACGGTGGCTGCACAGGCGGATCTGGCCCTGAGCAAGACCGTGCAGACGATCAATTGCCCGACTCCACAGCAGAAAGGCCAGGTTGGGGGCAACACCTGTGCCTACAGCTTCTTTGAAATCATCTATGAAATACAGGTCAGTAATAACGGTCCCAGCAAGGTCAACAATGCTACGGTTACCGATACTCTGAAAGCCGGGGATTTCTCTGACGCCAACGGTTTCAGTTATTCCTGGACTTGCGCCATCACTACCCAGGGGGCTAACGGAGAGAGTGGTTGTACCGCTTCCGGTAGCGGGGACCTGATCGATAATGCCCTGACCCTGGAACCCGGCGCGGTAGCCACCTATACCTTTACAACCTATACCGCCACAGATACCGGGCGGGTAGAAAATACCGCCACGGTGAGCGTGCCCGCCGGTGTGGCGGAAACCAACCCCAGCAACAACAGTGATACCGAAATTGTCGGCCTCAGCGGGCAGGCGGATCTTTCGGTCAGCATGAGCGCACCGGCGAGTGTGGTGGCTGGTGAGCAGATCAGCTGGAGCATGCTGGTCAGCAATACGCCGGCATCGGATGATGCCCTGGGTACCCGCATAACCGATCTGTTTCCCCCACAGGTGGAAAATGTGCAGTGGACCTGCAGTGCGGTCACTCCCATTCCCGGTGATCTGAGCCCGGTATATCTGGAAACCACCCCCGACCTGGTTACACCGGTAGCGATGCAGTTCAGTACCCTGGGTGATCAACTCTATGTGCTGGGTGCGGACAGCGATGCCATCGTGGTTTATCGCCGGGAAGTGGTGCAGGGCAATCTTTTTGGTGCCCTGACACTGATTGACACGGAACAGCAGAATGTCAACAGTGACAACGGACAGACCGTGGATGGCATGACCGCACCCGTAGCCCTGGACATATCCCCGGACCAGCGTTTCGTTTATGTGGTTTCCACCGGTGATGCCAGTGCCAGCCCGGCCATTGCACCGGCACTGGTCTGGTTCAATCGTGACAGTAACCCGCAATCCGCGCAGTACGGCAAACTGACCTATGCCGGCACGGTTTCACTCAATCAGGCACCCACGGCTGTACGGGTTTCACCGGATGGGCAGCAACTGTATGTACTGGATGGTACGGAACTGACAGTCTATGACCGGGATGCTGCTCTGGGCTCCCCCAGTAATGCGCGCCAAGCCTTTAATGCTGGCGGTACGGCCATGGCCTTTGTCGATGATGGCAGTCATGTATTGCTGGGGCAGACCAGTGGTGTGCTGCTGTTGCAACGGGATGACAACAGTAACAGCAACGGCTTCGGATTGTTGCAAACCCCCGCTGTCGCTTCTGTGAGCAGTGTTGCTACGCAAATGGGTGTGACACCGGATGAAAAGTGGGTACTGGTCGCCAATGGCAGCACGGTGAATGCGCATGCACTGGATGTGGCCGCCGGTACCATCAACGCCACACCGTCCACGCTGTCGGTGGTGGACAATGCCAGTACACCCCGGGTAGTGCAGGGCATGGCCATCAGCCCGGATGGGGAGCATGTGCTGCTCAGCAGCAATGGCTATCGTGGCTACTACCGGCTGGACACCACTACCGGTGTGCTCAGCAAGCAGGATGAGTTTGTGGATGCCACCAAGGATAGCCGGGCGGCAGCCTTCAGCCCGGATGGCCGGCATTTGATCGCCGGTTTCGTCAAGAACCCGGACGATGGTCTGGATATCTATGATCGCAAGGCACCCGATCCCATTCTCACTTTCCTGGAGCAGGATCGTCAGGGAGATGCCAGTGGCGTGGATGGACTGACGGGTGCCACGGCACTGGCGCTGCGCAGCGATGGAACTGCTCTCTATGCTAGCGGCATTGCCGGCCAGGGGAGTCTGGTCTGGTTTACACGAGATGAAAACAAGGGCCGTGATCCGGCCACTGCCGGTGATCATCTGGTTTATGCCGGCAGCCTGTTTGGTGGCGCCAACGGCATTCCGTCCATGCGCGATGTCTTCGATATCGAACCCCTGAATGGCTACCTGTATCTGGCTTCCCAGACGGATAACCGCATTCTGATCTTTTCCGTCAGCGCGACAACTACGCCATTGTATGTGGGTGAGATCAGCGACGCGGTCAATCTGGCCGGGGTCACGGGTCTGGTAGCTGATCCGGCCCGCAATGTGCTCTATGCCACTTCGCTGTACGGCGATGCGGTGGTGGTCTACGCCCAGGACAGCAACACCGGGCTGCTCTCCCAAATGCAGGTAATCCGCGATTCGGATCCCGGCATTTCCGGTCTGGATGGTGCCTTCCAGCTGGCTCTGACTCCGGACAGTGCCACCACCGGCACTCCCGGTCATCTGCTGGTAACCTCCAGTATTGCCGACCAGCTGGTGGTGTTCAGTCGTGACAACACCGGTCTGCTGCAATATGAAACCGCCTATGCCGGTGTGGGTGACCGCCCTCTGGCCGTGCTGGCCACTGGTGATGGTCGGCATGTCTATGTAGGTGCGGCCAACAGCCATTCCATCGCCGTATTGCAGCGGGTGGCCGACGGCAACCGCAGCGACTATGGCAATCTGGTGCTGCTGGGGCAGTATGTGAACGGCTATGGCGGTGTCAGCGGCATACGGGGTGTGCGCGGCCTGGCATTGAGCCCGGATGACCGCCGCCTGTATGTGGCCGCCGAGGTGGATGGCAGCCTGAGTGTTTTCGACCGCAACGATGAGCCCACCAGTGCCGAATTCGGCCAGCTGACCCAGGTGTTGCGTCACGAGGATAACCTCAATGGGGTGGACGGGCTGGAACAGGTCTATGCCACCCTGGCTTCTGCCGATGGTCGTTTCGTTTACACTGCGGCACTGGCGGACAATGCCGTGGCCAGTTTTGCCCAAGGCACCGGTTCCCGTTGTCCGGCCAGCGGAACTGGCAATATCAACCAGCTGCTGGTGGATGTGGCCGCCGGTGGGAATCTGCGCTTTGAGGTTACCGCGGATGTATTGCCTTCCGCCACGGTGGGCAGCCTGAGCAACACCATGACCGTGGAAGATCCGCAAGGCTTTACCGACACCACGCCCAGCGTGTCGGATACACAAGCCACCAGCCTGCTCACCCGTGTGGATTTGCAGATCAGCAAGACCGACAACCGGGTCAGCGCAACGGCAGGCGAGGCTTTGGACTATGAAATCGTGGTCCGCAACCAGGGGCCTTCCGATGCCATTCACCAGGCACCGGATACCGTCTTGCTCCGGGATGTATTGGACCCGTCCCTGTTTGATACCACCCAGGTCAGCTGGACCTGCGAGGCCACCGGTTCCGGGCGCCTGACCCTGACCGATGTGGAATACGATGGCATCAATCAGGCGGATGGTCTGGCAGGAGCCAGCGCCACGGCCATTGCCCCGCCACTCAACGGTACGGGTAGCGTTTACGTCTATGCCACCGGCTTGTTGGAAGATGCACTGGCGGTATTCCGGCTGGATACGGCGACCGGAGAACTGAGCTTTGTGCAGAAAGTGGCCGCCGATGCCAACAATCCGCTGGTGGGTGCCAGTGATGTGCAGGTCAGTTCGGATGGCCAATACGTGTTTGTCAGCGCCCAGATCAGCGATGCGGTTTCCGTGTACCAGGCTTCCGAAACCGGTGGTTACAGCCTGACGCTGATCGACAGTCTGGACAAGGCCACCAATGCCGGCCTGGATCAGGCCGTGGCCTTGAGCCGGCTCGCGTCCAACGGGGACCTCTATGTGGCGGGCGCGCGCAACAACAGCCTGGTGCACCTGAATTTCGACGGGTCCACCCTGAGTGTGGTGGCCAGCTTCAGCAACAACTCGGGTGGCGTCAGCCAGATGCAGGGGCCGGTGGATGTGTTGCTGAACAGTGCGGGTGATCGCGTGGTGGTGGCTGCCTCGGCCAGCAACGCCCTGGTCTTTTTCAGCCGTGACCCGATGACCGGTGCCCTGAGCTTCCAGCGGGCTATTGCCGAAGGCGATACGCTGGGCAGTGATACGGTATCCGGCCTGTTGGGAGTGCAGGCCGTGGCAGAAGGCGTGCAGGGCACAGGCAGTACTGCCCAGGCCTACCTCTACGCAGCCGGGCGTGACAGCGACACGGTGGTGGTGCTGACCATGACCGACAACAACGGTGACGCACAGTGGATACAGCAACTCACCCACGGCAGTGATCTGGGCAATTTCGATGGCCCGGTTCGCATGGCCATCAGCCCGGATGCCCTGCACCTTTATGTTGCAGCCGTGAACAGTGCCAGCCTGAGCCAGTTCGGCGTAGCTGCGGACGGTACGCTCCGCTTGCAGCAGCAATTGCTCAGCAGTGATGGCTTGCCGGCCCTGACCCGTCCCAATGGCCTGGCCTTCAGCCCGGATGGCCAGTTCCTCGCTGGTGTTTCCGGTGATGTGGATGCCCTGGCGGTTTACCGGCGCAAGGCTGATACCCTTTGCCCGGACAGTGGGGACAATACGCTCCTGGCCGCGGGCATTCCGGTCACCGTGGCCCGTGGCGGAGAGATTCGCCTGAATCTGCAGGTGAAAGTAAAGGCGGATGTAACCAGTACGGTCAGTAACACGGCCACCATCGAGATTGGCAACAATGCCAATGAGCTGCAGGTAGCTGACAACAGCGCCACCGATACCGACCAGCTGGAACAGCGAGCCGATCTGAGTATTCAGAAGTGGGACCAGTTCAACCAGTATGACGGACTAGCGGGTGTGACCGATCTGGTCATGACCTCGACCGGGAATTATTTCTACAGTGCGGGGCGTGGTGACAATGCCCTGGGCGTATGGGACAACACGGGCACCACACCAACCTTCGTCCAGGCCTTGCGCAACAATACCAGTGGCAGCAGTGGCTTCAGCGGGGTCACCGCCCTGGCCATCAGCCCGGATGATGCCCATCTCTATGCGGTTTCCGCACTGGATAATGCCTTGTTGAGCTTCCGTATCGAGGCCGATGGCACGCTGACGCAATTGCAGGACCTGCGTGATGACGGCACCATTCAGGGCCTGGGAGGCGCCGTGGATGTGGCCGTCAGCCCGGATGGCGCCCATGTCTACGCCCTGGGCCGTACTCTTGGTGCCGTGGTGGTCTTCAGTCGAGACAGCAGCTCCGGCCAGCTGAGCTACCAGTCCGTGGCAC